>WGSQ01000070.1 GCA_014871605.1 Collinsella sp.
CAGCGCCCGCATCGTCGATGTAGGCGAGCTCGCCGGGCAGCGTCGGATCGTCCGTCTCCTCGCCAAGCGGCAAGAACGCATCGCCACCGTCGGTCACCTTCAGGCGAAGGTCTCCCTCGATCGCATGCAGATCCTCGCCTCCCACGGGCAGCGCGTAGGTCAGCGACACCGTGTTGTAAATATCAACCGCGGGCGTAATGTGGCCCACCGGCTTGCCTTTGAGCACGCGTTTGAGCAAGTTCTCGATCGAGCAGCGCGTGCCTTTCTTGGTCTTGAACAGACGATAGGCCTCGCGCCATGCCTTGACCGGTGCGTTCTCGCTGATAGTGTCGCTGGTCAGATGACGCTCCGCATCGATATTGGCGCGGTCGAGCAACGCCGCAATCGCATCCACGTCCTCTTGAGGAATCTGAGCCGTGGGCTTCATGCCCTCCACGACCACAACACCGACCGCTGCCTGCGGAAACAGCTCCCAGAATGAATCCTCGGCAATAAAGCTCTTCATACGCTCTCCCTTCATTGTGCGCGCCCGAGTGAGGGCGCCTAAACAAAAAGCGCCCTTACAACGGCCACCTTCAAAGTCCTACGGTGCCGTCACAAGAACGCTTGCGCTGTCCCCATCCGGAGAAGGGGACGATATGTCAGGCGTATTGTAACCCGAGTCATCCACGCGAGCAAAACCACCACAAAGGTGCCTGTCCCCTTTGTGGTGGATATGGACTCACGGCGAAGCTAGTGGCGAAGCCCCAGCAGCCCGCGGCCGCGATGACGGGCGTCGGCGTGTACCTGAGCGTGCGGACCGGCGGCCTTGACGGACTCGGGCAGGTGCGAGTACTTCTTCTCGAAGTTCTCCTCGAACATCACGGCCAGGTTGTGCGCGGCCTCGTCGTAACGAGCGGTGCTCTGCCAGTACTGGCGCGGCACCAGGATGCCGTCGGGCACACCGTGGCACGTGGTGGGAATGTCGACGTTAAAGATGTCGTCGTGCACGAACTCGCTGTCCTCGATGGTACCGTCGAGGGCGCGCGCGACCAGCGAGCGCGTGTAGGCCAGCTCGATGCGATGACCTACGCCGTAGCCGCCGCCGATCCAGCCGGTGTTGACCAGGTACACACGCGTGCGGCCGTCGGCAATGCGCTCGCCGAGCATCTTGGCGTAAACCATGGGGTCGAGTGGCATAAACGGCTCGCCGAACAGCGAAGAGAACGTGGGCGTGGGCTCGGTGACGCCGACCTCGGTGCCGGGAATCTTAGCCGTAAAGCCCGTCACAAAGTGGTACATGGCGGCATCGGCCGTCAGACGCGAGATGGGCGGCAGCACGCCAAAAGCGTCGCAAGTCAGGAACAGCACGACACTCGGAGTGGTGCCCATGCCCTTAGTCCACGCGTTAGGAATGTGCTCCACGGGATAGGCCACGCGCGTGTTGTGCGTGATCGAGATGTCGTCGTAGTTGGGCTTGCGGTTCTCGTCGAGCACCACGTTTTCGCAAATGGCGCCAAAACGGACGGCGTTGAAGATCTCGGGCTCGTGGAAGGCGTCCAGGCCCTCGCATTTTGCGTAGCAGCCACCCTCGATGTTGAAGATACCCATGTCGGACCAACCGTGCTCGTCATCGCCGATCAGCAGGCGCGTGGGATTGGCCGAAAGCGTGGTCTTGCCGGTGCCGGACAGGCCAAAGAACACGGCAGTCTCGTGCGTGACGGGATCCATGCTGGCCGAGCAGTGCATGGGCAGCACGTCGTCCTCGACGGGCAGCAGATAGTTCATGACGCTAAAGATCGACTTTTTAATCTCGCCGGAGTAGCCGGTGCCGGCGACCAGGATCACGCGCTCCTGGAAGTTGATGACCACGGCGGCGCTGGAGTTGAGGCCCTTGATGGCAGGATCGCACTGGTAACCGGGCGCTGCGAGCACGCAGAAGTCGGGCTCGCCGGTGCGCGCGATTTCACGGGCGAGCGGACGGGCGAGCATTTGCTTAATGAAGAGTGCCTGGCTGGCACGCTCGCAGGCAACAAGCAGGCGACGCGTGTGGTTGCGGTCGGCGCCCGCCATGCCGCGCGTGACGAACACATCGTGCTCGTTGAGATAGTCGACGATGCCGGCTTTGATGACCTCGTAGCTTTCGACGGACAGCGGGCGGTTGACGGCGCCCCAGGCAATCTTGTCGTGAACATCGGGGGTGTCAACGATAAAACGATCGTTGGGCGAACGACCAGTGCGCTCCCCCGTCTCGATCACGAGCGCGCCATTAGAAGCCATACGGCCCTCTTTGCGACGAATAACGTGCTCGACAAGCTCTGCCGCCGGCAGGTCCACCAGCAGACGGGGTTGATTCTCGGCGGGATCTTCAACGAGCGTAATACCAAAGTTGGACAGAACTTCTGCAGGGGTAACACCAGGCATGGGGCCTCCTTTAAAAACGCGACACGTGGACGCGACGCGCACTTTACTCACGTAAAGCCCGTTGTACCCGATATGCAAAAACGTTTTTGCGGCAAGGGCGGCAAGCCCGCCCAACGGTCAAAAATCGCAGGCAAGCGGCCTAGTCATTGGGGACGTTTTTAAACGCCTAGTCATTGGGAACACTCTTGAACAGGCAACATTCAAGGAGCGCCCCCGGATGCCGGCACTTAGGGACGTTCCCAAAGTGCCGGCACATAAGGAACGTCCCTAAGTGCCGACTACAGCGGCAGGCCTTGGCCGAGCATGGCTATGGCGCTCATCAGGACCAGCATGCCGGCAGCGTAGGGCAGCACCGCGCCCAGGAGTTCGGCATCCTTACCGCGCACGTGCACGGCGGCAAGACCAATGGCGAGGGTCTGCGGCGAGATCATCTTACCAGCGGCGACGCCCAGGGCGTTCAATGCGACCATCCAGTAGTCGCTCACACCCAGCGCAGTGGCGGCCTGGCTCTGAATGGGACCAAACAGCATGCCCGAGGACGTGCCCGAGCCGGTCACGAACGCACCGACTGCGCCGATCCACGGAGCCAGAATCGGGTAGAGACCGCCGGCGACCGCAATGCAAAACGCACTGATCGACGAAATCATGCCGGCATAGCCCATCACCTTGGCGCAGCCCAGTACCGAAAGCATCGTGATCACCGTCGGCGTCATCTGCTTCACAGTCGCGGCCAGCACCTCGCCCATCATGCGCGGCGAAGCGCCCTGAATGGCACCGCCGACAAACGCCGCCAGGAAAATCCAGACGCCTGGCGTGTTGATCCACGAAAACGTAAGCATACCGGGATTCTCACCGCAATACACCTGCACATGGCTCGCAAACGGCGCGAGCGCAGCATGTACAGCGGGCACCAGATTAGACGTGCCCAGCAGCAACACAAAGATCAGGATGAAGCACGACCAGGCCGAAAGCGCCGACTTAACGGTGAGCTGTTCGCCGGCCTCGATATTCATATGGAAGCGTGCGTCCAGATGCCCCGACTTCTCGGCACGCATGGCAAGCGCAGCTGTCAGCGCGAGCGAAACGATGGATCCTACGACCACGGCCAGCTCGGGGCCCACAAACATGGCAACGACCAGAGCCGCGCCGACAAACGACACGCCGGAGAGCAACGCCACGCCGGCAACACCGTGCAGACGCTCGCCCACACTCGCGGCATTGCCCTGGTCATCGGCAACACGGCCCGCAACCAGCACAATAAATAGCGGCATCACCACAAAGAACGGTGCGAGCTGCACCAGCTGAACGGTCGCTAGGTGAAGGGAATCCAAACCCACCAGGTCGGCAACGGACACCGTGGGGATGCCGATGGAGCCGTAGGGCGTGGGCACGCCGTTGGCCAGCAGGCAGATGAGCACGGCAGGCACGGCCTCAAAGCCCAGGCCCGCGAGCATGCCGGCGGGAATGGCGACAGCGGTACCGAAGCCGGCCATGCCCTCCATAAAGCCACCGAAGCACCAAGCCACGAGCAGCGCCAGCAGACGGCGGTCGCTGCTGATGGAGGTGATCATGCTGCCGATCACGTCCATGGCGCCCGTACGAACGCACAGGTTATACGTGAACACCGCGGCGATGATCACTAGGACGATGGGCCACAGAGCCATCAAAAAACCTTCGAGCGAGGCGGTCGCGATCTGCGCTGCCGGCAGGTGCCACCATGCGAAGGCAAGCAAGCACGAAAGGACAAACGATCCGATAGCGGCCTTCCAAGCTGGCCATTTAAAGCACAGCAGCATCACGACCAGCCAAATAATCGGCACAAGAGCCAGTAAGAATGCGGCGACGTCCATAGGTAGAAGCTCCTTGGTACCGCGTGGGCGGCATCGGGGGTGTCACAAAACTTCAACAGGATACCGCACGTTTACCGACAAATTACAGCCGCCCGCCGAAATTATTGAACAATCCGTTCAAAAACACGAACGAACACCGTCGCGTCTATACTAAAGCGCAGCAATAGAAAGGACTCCGCTTTGAGCATCACGCCCCTCGATAGCATTCGCCGCGCCATCGCCCGCCGTAACGGCATCTCCAACCCCGCTGCATCGAAAGACGGCGCCGCGAAGGCCCAGGGCGGCCGCATCGAGAACGGCCTGTTCCCCGCCTCCCACACGGCCGAAGAGCTCGCGCGCATCCAGGAGCTGAGCCAGCGCAACGCCGGCGGACCCGATAGCAGCCAAGCCACACGTCGCCGGCGCGAACGCGATCGGGAGCCCGGCCCCGTCCGCCGCATGGTCAACGCTTGGTGGAACCGTCTGCTCGGCGCCGTCTACGGCGGCGGCTTCTCCATGCAGGAAGCGGAATACGAGGAGCACGCCACCAGCCGCGACTATCTTTGGAACACCCTCGGCACCGCCGTATGGGGCCTGGCGTTTCCGTTGCTCACCATCGTGTCTACGCAGCTCGTGGGCGCCGAAGAAGCAGGCAAATTCTCCATCGCCTTTGTCACCGGCACGCTCATCATGATCGCGTGCAACTACGGCGTGCGCAATTTCCAGGTCTCAGACATCGACGAAAAGACGTCCTTTGCCTCCTACCAGCTCAACCGCTGGCTTTGTGGAGCGCTCGCCCTAGGCTGCGGCCTCATGTACAGCAGCGCCCGCGGCTATGATGCGCAGATGGCGACGATCGGCCTGGGCGTCTACCTGTATAAGGTCATCGATGGCGTCGCCGACGTGTACGAAGGCCGCCTGCAGCAGGCCGACAAACTCTACTTGGCTGGAATGAGCCAAACGCTACGCTCCGTCGGCGTCATCGCGGTCTTCAGCGTGGCGCTGTTCCTCACGCGCAGCATGCCCATCGCGGCCATGGCCATGGGTGTCACCGCGATCGCCTCGCTCGTGCTGGTCACCGCGCCGCTCGCCCTGCTCGAGACCGAAAAATCGCGCCGCGTGAGCCTGCGCGAGGTCGGCCACCTGTTTGTCCAGTGCGCCCCGCTCTTTGGTGCACTGTTCCTGTTCAACCTAATTGAGAGCATGCCCAAGTTTGTGATGGAAGGCACGCTGGCATACAAATATCAGCTGTACTTTAATGCCCTGTTCTTTCCGGCGCAGGCTATTTTGCTGAGCATTGGATTTATCTATAAACCGCAGCTTCTGCGCTTGTCGAGCATTTGGGCTAATCCTCGCAAGCGTCGTCGCTTTGACCTGATTATTGTTGCCGTTATGGCGCTGATCGTAGTCATCACCGCCGTGTGCGCCGCATTTATGGCAGGTCCCGGTATTCCCCTCATGAGCTTTATGTACGGCCTCAGCTTTGAACGCTACCGTACGCTGGCGCTGCTGATGGTCGTCGCCGGCGGCGTCACCGCGGCCATCGACTTTATCTACGCCATCATCACGGTGCTGCGCCACGCTAGAGACGTCACCAAGATCTACCTGATCTGCTTCGCCGTAAGCGTGGTGCTGCCGGTGATCCTGATTAAGCTGCTGGGTCTGATGGGCGCTGTGGTGAGCTACCTAGCCATCATGGCCCTACTCCTGGTGCTGCTGATAATCGAGTACGCCAACATCCGCCAACGCATCGAACGCGACCGCAACCCATACGGCGCCTAATTAGCTGCCCGGTCACCGGAATTTGCGATGGAATCACCCCGTCTGGGGTCTCGTTGCGGACAATATTCATCACGCAAAACTAAGTGAGTAGACTTTTACCGAATCCCGGACCACACCGACAAAGCACAAGTCCGTGACCAGCGGTTTTATCGAGGCAAATATGTTGGGTGCTCGGCATTTCCAAAAAAGTCTACTCACTTAGCCAGCGGGCAGCCAAATGATTATTTAATCCCCGTCCCTGAAAAATCAATTTGCGGGCAGAAGGGCAAAAGTAGTCAAAAAAGGCCCCGTCCAAAATTAGCTACCCCTTGCACCGATTATTCGCCCGGGTTGATATTCGCGTAGAACTCCGCCCCATCATCGAGCCGCAGGATGCCCACGCGACCGAACTCGGAGCCGGTGGCGGCGGCGCAATCGATATCGATGCGATCGGGCACGCCGGCAGTGTCCTCGCCGCCCAAGCGCACGATCTGCCCTCGTCCCGATTCCTCATCGAGCCCCGCAAGACCACCGACCTCGCAATAACGCCCGAGCGACACCGTGGGCGTGTGACCGCTCACCACGACCGGGCCCTTGCCCTCGGCAGAAAGCAGCCCGGTCGACGCATCCCAATAGCCATGACGAATCCACAGCAGGTCATCGGACGACTGCACCGCGAGCATCTGCTGCAGCAGCTCGCGATCGGCACCCACCGCTCCAACGCCATCGGCACAATCGACGCCATGCTCAAGCAAAAACGCCTGCGCCGCCTCGGTCTCAATACCGGCATGTACCAGCAGATACGGGCGCTCCTCGGTCTCGACCACCGCGTAGAGCGGCAGCGCGGCCATCCATCGCACGAGCTCCTCGTATGCCTCAAATTCCATGTCGTTGAGCTGCTCACGCGTCGTCCAGCCACCGTTGATATCCCAGGTCTCGGCATCGAGCGGATCCTGGCCAATGATGGCATCGAGCATGATCTGCTCGTGATTGCCCTTGAGCACGCGGGCGTTGGGCAGCGAGCGCACGAGCTTAATAACGCCGACCGGATCGGGCCCGCGATCGATCATGTCGCCCAACACGTACAGCGTGTCGTCGGACGTCAACGAGATCTTAGACAGGGCCTCGTCAAGCGCACGCACGTGCCCGTGAGCATCAGATGTCACATAGATCGCCATGGTACGCCTCTCCTTGCATTGCGGCCGAAGCCCGGTGCCGCAACTAAAACTTCAAGTTGAACTTAAACGTTACCCATTGTACTCCGTTGCAATAAAGCTGGAAAGGGTTTCCGAGCAGAGGCAAAGACGGCAGCCGTCTATGACGATATCGCGCACGCCCGCAATCCAACCCCATAAACCCACCATCTTTGGGTACAAATAACCGCAGACAACTGACCGTGCCACGCCAACCACCCAGGAGCGGACACTATCCATGAACCAGATCCTTCTCTTTATCGGCCTCGTCATCATTTTGTGCCTGACCATCAAACCCGTCGGCAAAAAACTCCCCTTCCCCACCCTGCTCATCTTTATCGCGCTGGGCATGCTGTTGGGCGTCAACGGCCCGACGCATATCGACTTTAGCGACTACGCACTCACCGAAACCGTCTGCAGCACGGCGCTGCTGTTCATCATGTTCTACGGCGGCTTTAACACCAATATCGACCGCGCCAAGCCCGTCGCTGCGCCGGCGGTGCTGCTGAGCACGCTCGGCGTCGTCATCACTGCCGGCATCACCGGCGTATTCGCCCACTTTGTGCTGGGTTTCGACTGGATCGGCGGCCTGCTGCTGGGATCGGTCGTGGCGTCCACCGACGCGGCCAGCGTCTTTAGCGTTCTGCGCGAGCACAGCCTTTCGCTGAGGGGCGGCACCGACTCGCTGCTCGAGGTCGAATCGGGCTCCAACGACCCCGTCGCCTACATGCTCACCGCTGTGCTCGCTACACTCGCGGCCGGCGGCGACATCAACATTCCCGCACTGCTGGCCAAGCAGATTATCCTGGGCGTGGGCCTGGGCCTTGCCATCGGCTGGGCGGCGGGCCGCCTGATTGAACGCGCGCACGCAACGGCCAAGGACGCGCAGACCATCTTTTTGTTCGCCGTGGCCATCGTCGCCTACGCGCTGCCGAGCTACCTGGGCGGCAACGGCTTTTTGGCTGTATACCTGGCCGGCATTGTGCTGGGTGCCAGCGACATCACCGGCAAAGTCGAGATGGCGCACTTCTTTGACACCCTCACCGAGATGGCAGAGATGACCATCTTCTTTTTGCTGGGCCTGCTCGTTACACCCGCACGCCTGCCGCAAATGCTGCTACCGGGCCTGGCACTCATGGCGTTTATGCTCTTTGCGAGCCGCCCCATCGCCGTAGGCATGCTGCTGGCGCCGTTTAGGACGAACCCTCGCCAGGTTGCGCTCGTAAGCTGGGCGGGTCTGCGCGGAGCAGCTTCGGTCGTCTTTAGTCTCTTTGCCGTGGTGGCCGGCGTTCCCGGCGGACACGACCTATTTGACCTGGTGTTTGTGATTGCCGTGTCGAGCATTGTGGTGCAGGGCTCGCTGCTGCCGGCGGTGGCGAAGAAGCTCGATATGATCGATGCGACCGGCGACGTGCGCCGCACCTTTAACGACTACCGCGACGAGGACGGCATGTCGTTTGTAAAGCTCAAGGTGGGCGCTGGACATCCGTTTGCCGGACGCTCGCTCGCGGACATTGGCAGCGCCACAGATATGCTCGTGGTCCTGGTGCTGCGCGACGGTGCGCACCCGGTACTGCCCAATGGCGACACCGTGATCCAGGAAGGCGATCTGCTGGTGATGGCCGCCCCAACGTTCGAAGAGCGTGCCGAGGTTACGCTGCGCGAGGTCACCGTGACGCCCCACGGTCGCCTGGCCGGCCAGCGCCTGCGCGATGTGCCACAAGGCAAGCATCCGTTTATTGTGGTGATGCTCAAGCGCGAAGGCCAGACGATCATCCCCGATGGCAACACCCTA
>WGSQ01000071.1 GCA_014871605.1 Collinsella sp.
CGCAAAACGGATTATAAGCTCGGTGGGCTTTTAAAAAGCGCTGCTCATGCGCGGGAGTGCTTGTCTTACCGTGCGTATAATAGGGCGGGTAACGCCAAATAACGAGGCTCTGAGGGGATGCCATGTCTCAAGAAACCATCCGCGCGGCCGAGCGTGCCACGGGACAGGTGACGACCATGTCGACGTATGATCCAGACTCCGACCAGCTGCATGAGGAATGCGGCATCTTTGGTGTGTGGGCACCCGATCGCGATGTGGCTCGGCTGACGTACTTTGGTCTGCGCGCGTTGCAGCATCGCGGCCAGGAATCGGCGGGAATCGCCGTGGGCGATGGTGGCACGGTTATGGTTCGTAAAGACCTGGGACTGCTCGATCGCGTGTTCTCCAACGCCGACCTGTCGACGCTCTCCGGCCAGCTGGCCGTGGGCCACGTGCGCTATGGCACTGCCGGCGCCAAGAGTTGGGAAGCCTCGCAGCCGCATCTTTCTACCATCAACAGCGTCATCATCGCACTTGCTCACAACGGCACTCTGGTCAACACCGACGAGCTGCGCCGTCAGCTGATCGAGCTGGGCGTGCCGTTCCTCTCCAATTCGGATTCCGAGGTCGCGACCAAGCTTATCGGCTACTTCACTCAGCGTACGGGCCACCTGCGCGAGGGCATTCGCAAGACCATGGAGCTCGTGCGCGGCGGTTACGCCATGACACTCATCAACGAGCAGGCGCTCTACGCCTTCCGCGACCCGCATGGCATTCGCCCGCTGGTGCTGGGCAAGCTCGTGGACGAGGGCCTGGACCAGGCCGACGCCGCTTCTGTTTCGCAGCTGCCCTCGCAAGACGGTGCCTCGACGGTCGACTCCGCCGTCCATGTCACGCGCGCCGGCGGCTGGGTCGTTGCTTCCGAGACGTGCGCGCTCGATATCGTGGGCGCCGAGTATGTCCGTGATGTCCGCCCCGGCGAGATTTTGCGCATCAGCGCCGAGGGTCTGGTGTCCGAGCAGGGTGTGCCCGCAGCCGAAGAGTCCGCTAACTGCATCTTTGAGCAGGTCTACTTTGCCCGCCCCGACTCCATCATGAACGGCAAGAGCGTCTACGCCTGCCGCTACGACATGGGTCGTCAGTTGGCACACGAGGAGCCCGTCGAGGCCGACCTGGTCATCGGCGTGCCCGACTCCGGCCTGCCGCCCGCGGAGGGCTATTCGCACGAGAGCGGCATTCCCTTTGGCGAGGGCCTCATCAAGAATCGCTATGTGGGCCGTACGTTTATCGAGCCCACGCAGGAGCTGCGCGCCATGGGCGTGCGCATGAAGCTCAACCCGCTGCGCGACAACATCGAGGACAAGCGCCTTGTCGTGATCGACGACTCCATCGTACGCGGCACCACCATGGTGCAGCTCGTCAAGATGCTGCGCAATGCCGGCGCCAAGGAGATTCACATCCGCATCAACTCGCCCGAGGTCATCTGGCCGTGCTTCTACGGTATCGATACCGACGTGCAGTCGCAGCTCATCAGCGCCAACAAGACGGTCGAGGAGATCTGCGAGTATATCGGCGCCGATTCGCTGGCCTTCCTTTCGGTTGAGGGCCTGCTGAAGGTCATGCCCAAGGGCGGCTACTGCGATGCGTGCTTTACCGGCCGTTATCCCGTGGCGATTCCCGAGAGCTTTGGCCGCGACAAGTTTATGGAGGGCTTTAAGCCCCGTAACCTGGATAAGCCGCTGCACTTTGACGACGACGCCGTGGTCGAGAAATACGATGACCGCAGCTGGGAAGAGAAGCACGGCGAGGCCTAAAACCTGCCATTTAGGGACAGGTTTATTTTGGTAGGTTTTACCTGCTGTTTTGTTGATTGAGCGGCGCTCGTTGCTATGACGCGCGCCGAAATGAACGCAACTATGAGCACCGTTTGGCGCCCGGGCGGCGGACGGTAGTGGGAGAGGAAGGCTCAGATGAGCGACAGCAAGCATGTGACGTATGAGGATGCCGGCGTCGATACCGCCGAGGGCGGTCGCGCCGTCGACGCTATTAAGCAAATGGTTAAGGACACCAACCGCCCCGAGGTCATCGGCGGTATCGGTGGCTTTGGTGGCCTGTTCTCGGCCGCCGCACTTAAGGATATGAAAGACCCGATTCTGATCAGCGGTACCGACGGCGTGGGCACCAAACTCGTGCTCGCTCAGATTATGGACCGTCACGAGACGGTGGGCCAGGACCTGGTTGCCATGTGCGTCAACGACATTTTGGCTTCGGGTGCCGAGCCGCTGTTCTTCCTGGACTACGTTGCCATCGGCCACATTGAGGCCGAGCACATGGCAAAGATCATCAAGGGCGTGGCCGACGGCTGCAAGCTCGCGGGCTGCGCGCTCGTGGGCGGCGAGATGGCCGAGCATCCCGGCGTCATGGCTCCTGCCGACTACGACCTTGCCGGATTTACCGTGGGCGTCGTCGACCGTCCCAAGATGCTCGACCCCGCGAACGTCCGTCCCGGCGATGTCATCCTGGGCCTGCCCTCCACCGGCGTGCATTCCAACGGCTACTCGCTCGTGCGTAAGGTCATCGGTGTTGACGGCATCAAGCCGGGCACGCCCGAGGCCGCCGCTAAGGCCGAGGAGCTGAGCCGTCCGCTCGAGGAGCTCGGCGGTGCATCGCTGGCCGACGCCCTGCTGGCCCCCACGCGCATCTACGTCAAGCCGATTCTGGAGCTGCTGCGCAATGGCGCCAACGTTCATGCCATTGCCCACATCACCGGCGGCGGTATTACCGAGAACCTCAACCGCGCGCTTGCCGACGACGTCGACGCTGTGGTCACCCGCAACGGCGCCGAGATGGGCTGGGATGTTCCGCCCGTCATCACTTACGTGTCGCGCCAGGCCGAGCTCGCGCCCAACGAGGCATGCAAGACCTTCAACATGGGCGTCGGCCTGTGCCTGATCGTCGCCCCCGAGGACGAGGCCGCGGTGACCGAGGCTCTGGTTGCGCTGGGCGAGAAGCCGTTCCGCGTGGGCGAGTGCGTCGAGGGTTCCGGTAAGGTCGTGTACTCCGATGAGCGCTAACGAGCAGATGGCTGCCGCCGAGGGCCTGGGCTTTGTGCCCTACACCCGTCCGACCGGCACCGATACGGCCGAGCCGCTCAAGATCGGTGTGCTTATTAGCGGTTCGGGTACCAACCTGCAGGCGCTGATCGATCTGATCGCTGCCGGCAAGCTCAACGCTTCGATTGAGCTTGTGGTGTCGAGCCGTCCTTCGGCTAAGGGTTTGCAGCGCGCTGAGCGCGCGGGCATCCAGACGCTCACGCTGTCCAAGGACGTCTATGCCGACCCCATCGCGGCCGACGAGATCATCGCGCATGAGCTGCTCGAGCGCGGCTGCGAGTACGTGGTGATGGCCGGTTACATGCGCATGGTGCACACGCCGCTGCTGGCGGCGTTCCCCAACCGCGTGGTCAACCTGCATCCGGCGCTGCTGCCGAGCTTTACCGGTGCCCATGCGATTGACGATGCGTTTGCCCGCGGCGTCAAGGTGACCGGCGTGACCGTGCACTTTGCCAACGAGATCTATGACAACGGCCCCATCATCGCCCAGCGTGCGCTGGCTGTTGAGGAGGGCTGGGGTGTCGATACGCTCGAGGAGCACATCCACGCGATTGAGCACGTGCTGTATCCCGAGGTCGTGCAAATGCTCGCCGACGGCCGCGTCCACGTGCTGGAGAGCGGCAAGGTCGCCGTGGATCCTGTGAAATAATTACCCGCTTGTAAAGGCGGTTAGGCATATCGAAGACGCCTAACCGCCTTTTTTATTGCGCTTTATGCTGCTTGATTTAGCTGGAATTGAATAGGCTGCTCTTCTTGCCTGTCAATTACAGTAGTCGACTCTCATGTGGAATGCCGAGCTTCCGGCATGAGATTATCTGGGAAAACGACCAGAAAACTTGGCATTCGGCTTCAAATTGCGCATAATTCTATTTATCATCTATTTAACATTTTGTTATCAAAATGAGCGCAAGGAGGCTGGCTCAATGGGTGAAGCAGATGGCATGGAGCTGATTTATTCACTCGTCGGTTATCCTGATGAAACCGAGTGGCTTGAATTTAAAGAAGGCAATAGCGATCCCGTTAGAACGGGGCGTGACATCTCGGCGCTTGCCAATGCTGCCGCTTACTGCGGCCGCGCATATGCCTATAAGATCTGGGGCGTGAGCGACGGTACGCATGAGCTTGTGGGCACCCAGTTCAACCCATATCACGCAAAGGGTAAGGGAAACCAAGAGCTTTTGATGTGGCTCAAGCTTGCGCTCTCAAACAATGCGAATTACGAGTTTGCGGTTATTGATCATGAGACAAAGCACTTTGTGGTGTTGAAAGTGCACGCCGCGAGCGCTCAGCCGGTCTATTTTGATAAGACAGCCTACATTCGAGAGGGCTCTTCGACGGCAGAACTGGTTCCCGGTAGTGCACGAGAGGCGGAGCTGTGGCGTCGCTTACAGTCAGGGAACGCGGAGCTCGCTGTAGTTGAGAGAGATCTGACATCTCGAGAGGTCGCCGAAATACTAGATGTTGATGCGTATTTTGAGTTGTGCAGATTGAGAAGACCTGTCGATTTGGACGGAGTGATGCTTGCTCTTTGTGAACAAGAGCTGATTCGTCGTCAAGATAACGGCCGATATAGTGTGACGCGCTTGGGAATGCTTCTGGTGGGAAAAAAGCTCTCTCGCTACCCGGAGCTCAGGAAACGCATGCTGCGAATCGTGCGATATGCGGGAAAAGGCAGTTTTGACATTGTCGGGGATACTGAAATCGACAAGGGCTACGCTTTGGCGCTTCCACAGGCTGAACAGCTGGTCATGTCGATGATTCCGGCTGTTGAGGCACTGGATGGCGCATTTCGACGTATTCAGACGGCTTATCCTCAAAGGGCGATTCGCGAGTTACTATCAAACGCCGTGATTCATCAAGACATTGCTGACAATACGGCGGGGCCTCTTGTTGCGATTTACGACAATCGCATTGAGTTCTCAAATCCCGGGACAACGCTTATTCCGGCAGAACGAGTGCTCAACGCCCAGCCGAAAACGCGAAATTCGATGATAGCGTCCCTCATGCGCCAAATGGATCTTTGCGAAGAAGGCGGTACAGGCTGGGATTTAATCGTAGATTCGCTCGAAAAAGCCGGCATGCCTTCACCGGTTATCAAGAGTGAGGGCGGGCTGGGAACGCTCGTGACGCTCTATTGCGACTGTCCGTATACTCGAATGAAAAAAAGTGAGCGAAAAAACGCCGTGTACTGGCATGCCTGTCTTTTGTATGCCCAAGGTGAGTCGATGAGCAATCAGTCGCTGCGAGAACGTTTTGGACTTTCCGATGAAAAGAAAAACACGGTGGCGATGTCTCGTCTAATCAAAGAGTGCCTGGAAGAGGCATTGATAAAGGAAGAGGACGAGGACGCGGGTTCCAAATACAAAAGGTATATTCCGTATTGGGCCTAAAGACAGGGAATGAAAAGAAGGAGGCGGCTTATGTCTGGTAATAACGAAGCGCTGTTTACGCCTGAGTTGGTGTTTTTTGATTGGGAGTGTGCGACGCCGGATGAGGTGTTTGCGCGGCTCGAGGGCGAGCTTGCACCACGTGGCTACATTGCCGACGGTTGGCTCGACGCCGTTCTCACGCGCGAGGATGCCTATCCCACGGGCCTTGCCATGCCGGCGGCAAACATTGCCATTCCGCATACCGATCCGGGGTTTGTGACCAAGCCCTATATCGCGGTGGTGAAGCCCACAGCGCCCGTGACATTTAACGCTATGGCTGGCATGGGCGCTCCGGTGCCGGCGCAGATTGTCATTAATCTGGGCATCGCCGAGCCGGGCGGCCAGGTCGAGGCCCTGCAGGCGCTCATGAACATCTTTATGGACGCCGATGCCGCAGCCGACGTGCTCGGCCAGACCACGTCCCAGGGCATGGTCGACGCCATCCGCCGTCATTTCTAGGATGGGGCTGAGTCGGCACTTGGGGACGTTCCTTTTCTGCCGGCATTATGGTACGGTCCCCAAGTGCCGGCATATAAAGAACGTCCCCAAGTGCCACATCTGCCCCCTTTGCACCAAAATGGTGCAGATTAACCTGTCCCCAATGCACCAGGTGTGTCGCGGGGGCCGCGTTGTGACACAATGGCGTTTGTTCGATTCGTGATGCGAAAGGCCAACTATGGCAAACAAGAAAAAGAACTCCGAGGCCGCGCCGACGCCCGAGCAGCAGGCTCGCGCTGCCTCCAGCTCTCGTAAGAAGCAGCGCAAGACGTACGTGTCTAAGACCGTCAAGATCGTTCTGGTGGTCATCGGCGTGCTGACGATGCTGCTTTCCGTCTCGGCCATGGCGTGCTCCGGCCTTATGTCGCAGGCCGAGGACACCTCGGGCTACAAGCTGACCGGCGGTGTTGCTGCAACTATCAACGGCACCAACCTCACCGAGGACACCGTGACCAAGCAGATCATGAGCATGCGCACGTCCTACGGCTACACCAAGGATGAGGATTGGGCGCAGTATCTGGTTGACAACGACCTCACGCCCAAGAAGTACCGCAAGCAACTCATCGACTCCTACACGCAGCAGATTCTGCTTCAACAGGCACAGAAGGAGAACGGCGTGACGGTGTCGGACGAGGAGGTCGAGAAGGCTTGGAAGGACGCGTGCAAGAGCGCGGGCGGTGCCAAGGCCTTTAAGAAGACCCTCAAGACCTACGGCTATACCGAGGACACCTACAAGGACTCGCTCAAGGAGAGCCTGGCACAGCAAAAGCTCAAGGACGCCGTGGCGCCCACCAGCAAGCCCAAGGACAGCGAGATTGTCGATTACATCAACGAGAACCTGTCTAACTACAACGATGCCCGTCGTTCGTCGAACATCCTGATCAAGGTTGATTCCGACGCTTCCGACGAGGACAAGGCTGCCGCCAAGGCCAAGGCGCAGGAGTGCCTGGACAAGATCAACTCCGGTGAGCTGAGCTTTGAGGACGCCGTTGAGCAGTACTCCGAGGACACCGGTTCCAAGGAGAAGAAGGGCGATGTGGGCTGGGATAAGCTCACCACCTTTGTCGACAGCTACCAGACGGCGCTCGAGGGACTCAACAAGGGCGACGTGAGCGAAGTCGTCGAGTCGACCTATGGCTACCACGTCATCAAGTGCACCGACTACTTCCATGTCGATAATCAGGTTGATGACATCAACCAGGTGCCCAAGGCCATCAAGAAGTACGTTTCCAACGTGGTGAAGACGCAGGCGGCCAGCACCGCGTACAGCGAGTGGCTGGAGCAGTACAAGAAGGATGCCGACATCACCGTCAACCCCATGCCCAAAGACGTACCCTATAACGTGAGTCTGAAGGGCGTCACCAAGAGTTCGACCGACGATTCGTCGACGACTGAGTAATCATGGGGCGGTGCTCGCGCGAGTGCCGCCCACGCTATTAGAGAGGATTTGCAGATGACCAACGAAGAGCTGCAGAAGGAAATGATCGCGGCCATGAAGGCCAAGGACAAGGTTCGCCTGTCCATCATTCGCCAGGTCAAGGCCGAGGTGAAGAATATCGAGGTTAACGAGCGCCGCGATGTGACCGAGGAAGACGTCAACAGCATGATCAAGCGTCTGATCAAGCAGACGAGCGAGACGCTGGAGATGTCCATCAAGGCCGGCACCGACCAGGAGCGTACCGACAACCTGACCGAGCAGGTCAAGATTCTGGAAAGCCTGCTGCCCGCGCAGGTTTCGGGCGAGGAGCTCGAGGCCCTGATCGAGCAGGTTATCGCCGAGCTGGGCGCCACGTCCAAGAAGCAGATGGGCCAGGTTATGGGTGCACTCGGCAAGGCCACCGGCGGCAACTTCGATAAGCCGGCCGCGGCAAAGATCGTCGGAGCCCGCCTCGCGTAGGGGCCGAGCGGTACACAGTTGAGGCTGAGGGGGCGTGGCCATTGTGGTCGCGCCCCTTTTTGCTGGGCGGCACTCATTGGGGACAGACTTAAATGAGTGCCCAATGAGCAGGTACTCATTTAAGTCTGTCCCCCATGAGTGGGTGGAAGGTTGCGGGTTCTTTACGGGAATGTAGTGTGGGCTGCGGAAACGCGGTTCTTTCCGTACAATAGTTCAACTCGTGTAAACGCAGGGAAGGGACATTCATGGCAGACATGATCGAGATCAAGCATCTCAACAAGTACTTTGGCGACCTGCATGTGCTCAAAGATATCAATCTCGCCGTCAAGCGCGGCGAGAAGCTCGTAATGATCGGGCCTTCCGGCTCGGGTAAGTCGACGCTCATCCGTTGCGTCGATTATCTGGAGGAACCCACGTCGGGCGAGGTCGTCATCGACGGTACGCCGCTCACCAAAAAGAACCACCTGGAGATGGCTCGCAAGTATAGCTCCATGGTGTTTCAGCAGTTCAACCTGTATCCCAACATGACGGTGCTGGGTAATCTGACGCTCGCGCCCATCAAGCTGCAAAAGAAGAGCAAGGAGGAGGCGACCGAGGTCGCCATTGCCGCGCTCAAGCGCGTCGGCATGGCGCATAAGGCCGGCGAGTATCCGCAGAATCTCTCGGGTGGTCAGCAACAGCGCATCGCCATCGCCCGTGCCCTGTGCACCAAGCAGCCCATCATCCTGTTTGACGAGCCGACCTCGGCACTCGACCCCGAGATGGTCCAGGAAGTCCTGGACGTTATGATTGAGCTCGCGCAGGAGGACATCACCATGATCTGCGTGACGCACGAGATGGGCTTTGCGCGCCAGGTGGCCGACCGCGTCATCTTTATGGAGGACGGCCGTATCCTGGAGGAGGGCACGCCCGAGCACTTCTTCGATAACCCCGAGAACCCGCGCTGCCGCGAGTTCCTGTCCAAGATTCTGCACTAGGCGCGGTGATGGACATGACGGATATGACGAG
>WGSQ01000072.1 GCA_014871605.1 Collinsella sp.
GGACTTGCAGCGACGGACCTCAGGACGCTCTTACACCACGTCTGCGCGCGCGACCGTTACCAATTCGGTAGCGGGCTTTTTGCTACCGATATGCCGGGATTCGAACCCGGCAGGGTGCGGACCCCGGCATCATCGCAAAGCCAGCGGGTAAAAAATGGCAAATATGAGTACTGTTACCATTTTAGTTACAGCGATTTCATGCCTTCAGAAGGCGATTTAGCCGTCAGGCGTCCTACGGCGGAAAAATTGCAGACGTTTATCGGCTAAGTACTTGGACAGATGTTGCGTAATACTGCATATTTTGTAAAAAGATAATGCTACAGGACTTGTGACAGTACTCATATTTGACGTTTTTTGCCCACGACCCCTTATTACGTGGGCGAATCAGTTGCAAAACGGACTCCTAAACGTCCTTCGCAAACAAAAACCGGGGCCCACATGATGCGGACCCCGGCTCAATACCGTGACGATATGTCAGTTACGCTCTACACGTAGAACAGGATGTCGTCGTAGGTCGGAACCGGCCAGTAGTCGGCGGCCACGATCTCCTCCATTGCGTCCACGGCGGCACGCAGCGCATCCATAGCGGGAACGACCTCGTGCGCGTACACGTTGGCCTGCTCCTGGCCATCGAGAGCCTCGGCCTTCTGATGCACGACGTCGAGCGCCTTGATGGAGTCGTTGATGGCAGTGATACCGTTGCAGAGCTTGTTGAGCGTGTTCTGCTCGCACTGCATGGCGGCCTCGGCACCGGCGGCACGAATAGTCTCAAGGCCCTTAGCGACCTTGGTGGCATAGGCGGTAATGACCGGGCGATAGGTACGACGCGCCTCGCGAACCATCGTGGTGGCCTCGATGTTCATGAGCTTGTTGTACTTCTCGAGCTTGCAGTCGTAGCGGCACTGAGCCTCGGCCTTGGTCAGGACGCCCGTCTCCTCAAAGAGCGCGATAGCCTTATCGGAAACAAAGGCGGGCAGGGCGTCGGCCGTGGTCTTGTTGTTGGCAAGGCCGCGCTTCTCGGCCTCGACGGGCCACTCATCGGAGTAGCCGTCACCGGAGAACAGGATGCGCTGGTGATCGGTCAGCACCTTCTTGCAGTACTCGAGCGCGGCATCCTGGAACTCATCCTCGGGCGTACCCTCAAGCGCGTCGGCGAAGGACTTGAGCGACTTGGCCACGGCGGCATCGAGCACCAGGTTGGAGTCGGAGACGTTCTGCTCGGAGCCGCAGGCACGGAACTCGAACTTGTTGCCGGTGAAGGCGAACGGGGAGGTGCGGTTGCGGTCGGTGTTGTCCTGCATCAGCTTGGGCAGAGTATCGGCGCCCAAGTCGAGCACGCCGCGCGTGGCATGGACGGAAGCCTTGCCATCGATGATCTTCTCGACGACCTCGGTAAGCTGGTCGCCCAGGAAGATGGACATAATCGCCGGAGGAGCCTCGTTGGCGCCCAGACGATGGTCGTTACCGGCCGAGGCAACGGAGGCACGCAGGAGCTCCTGATAGTTATCGACGGCCTCGATCACCGCGGTGAGGAAGACGATGAACTGCAGGTTGTCGAGCGGGGTGTCGCCCGGATCGAGCAGATTCTCGGACTCGGTGCCAAGCGACCAGTTGTTGTGCTTGCCCGAACCATTGATGCCCTCAAAGGGCTTCTCGTGCAGCAGACAGACCAAGTCGTGGCGGGAGGCGATGAGCTTCATCTTCTCCATCATGACCAGATTCTGGTCGATGGCCTCGTTGACTTCGCCATAGACGGGGGCAAGCTCATGCTGGCAGGGAGCAACCTCGTTGTGCTTGGTCTTGGCGGGAATGCCAAGTGCCCACAGCTCATCGTCCAGATCCTTCATATAGGCCGAGACGGTGGGGCGGATAGCGCCAAAGTAGTGCTCCTCGAGCTCCTGGCCCTTGCAGGGAGCGGCGCCAAAGAGGGTGCGACCGGTAATGACCAGGTCCTTGCGCTTGCGGTAGGCGTCCTTCTTGATCAGGAAGTACTCCTGCTCGTCGCCCACGGAAGGAACGACCTTCTTGGGGGTCTTACCGAACAGCGCCAAAACGCGCTTAGACTCACGCGAGAGCGCGGTCATGGAACGCAGCAGCGGGGTCTTCTTGTCCAGGGCCTCGCCCGTGTAGGAGCAGAAAGCCGTGGGGATGCACAGGACATCGTCCTTGATAAAGGCGGGGCTAGTGGGGTCCCAAGCGGTGTAGCCACGGGCCTCGAAGGTAGCACGCAGGCCGCCGTTGGGGAAGCTCGAGGCATCGGGCTCGCCCTGGATGAGGTTCTTGCCCGTAAACTTGGTAATGGCGGTGCCGTCGTGGTTGGGCTCGAGGAAGCTGTCGTGCTTCTCGGAAGTAATGCCCGAAAGCGGCTGGAACCAGTGCGCATAGTGCGTCGCGCCCTTGGAGATGGCCCAGACCTTCATGGCATGGGCAACGGCGTTGGCCACATCCAGGTCGAGCGGCTCACCGCCCTCGAGGGTTGCAGCAAGGCGCTTCCAAATGTCCTTGGGGAGGTAGTCCTTCATGACTTCCTCAGAGAACACCATGGTCCCGAAGCGGTCAGTAAGTTCGGCCATACGGAACTCCCTTCGTATCGGCACCGCGTGAGAAGCGGTGTTGATTACTAACGAACGAGTCATAGCTTAGACTCGCCGTGTTTCCGCGACATTACCGTTATGTTGCTGTCGCGAAACCAATCAATGAGGTTACCCTATCGAGGCGGCGTTGCCACCCTCAACAGCCAATCAACTGCATAAATTGCAGACCTCTCCCCATGGTTTAAGGGTAGTCAATTTGGGATGGAGCTCTATTAACTGGTATTTTGCATCAGATACCAGTCTTTATAGTCCGTGCCTAGATTAGCCGCTCTGTTATAGAGAAAGCCGATAGCAAGGCATCTTTGATTGGTATCCCCGAATAACAAGTGAAACTCCACCGTGACACAGTGGTGCTGTAGAATCCTTATAACACATCACACTATTACGTATCTAGAGGAGCACGATATGCGCGTCGACGAGGTTTTTAAGCAGGCAGCATCCCAGGGCACCGCGCCCGTTTCGTTTGAGATGTTCCCGCCCAAGGGCGAGCTCACCCTCGACACGGCTCGCGAAGTGGCAGGCAATCTGTGCAAGCTTTCGCCGAGCTTTGTCTCGGTCACCTGCTCGGCCGGCGGCTCGGGCAACGGTGCCACCACCGCCCCCATCGCGCATATGATTTCGAGCGAATTCGACACGCCCTCGGTGGCACACCTTACCTGCGTGGGCCGCTCGCATGCCGATATCGCCGCCAAGATCGACGAGTATCGCACCGCCGGCGTTGAAAACATCCTGGCCCTGCGTGGAGATCTCCCTGCCGGCGCGACCGAGGACGACAAGCCCGCCTCCGACTACGCCTACGCCCGCGACCTCATCCCCGAGCTCGTCGACGCCGGCTTTTGCGTGGGCGCCGCAGCCTACCCCGAGGGCCACATTGCCTGTGAGGACCTTAACCTCTCGGTCGAACACCTCAAGCAAAAACAGGACGCCGGCGCGAGCTTCTTTGTGACGCAGCTCTTCTTTGATAACGAGTGCTTCTACCGTTTTCGCGAGCTTGCCGACAAGGCCGGCATCACCGTGCCCATTACCGCGGGCATCATGCCGTTTATGGGCAAGTCGCAGATCAGCCGCATGGTCTTTATGTGCGGCGCGTCGCTGCCCTCCCCCGTCATCAAGATTCTCGCCAAGTACGAGAATGACCCCGAGAGCCTGCAGGCAGCTGGTGTAGATTATGCAGCCCGCCAGCTTTGCGACCTCAAGGAGCACGGCGCCGACGGCCTGCACCTGTACACTATGAACCGTCCTGCGATCGCCGCGACCATTATGGAGCGCCTGGGGTAATGGAAAAACCGCACATCGATACAACCGCTGTCGAAGTGCCGGCCGACCTTGCGTCGCCGGCGCTTTACCGTGTCGATGCCGCGCACCATCCCCGTGTCGACCGTGCCGAGATGCTGCGGTATCTGGGTTACGGCGGCCAGCAGATTGAGCCCGAACTGTCACGACGTATTGAGCTTGTCGTTGAACGTCTGGAACTGGACATTGAGCCCCGTGGCGTGCGCCGCGTATTTGCCATCGATGCCACGGGCGTGGACGAGCAGGGCAAGCCTTGCATCCGTCTGGTTGGCACCAACGTTGAGCTGCGAGGTCGCGATATCTATCGTCATCTTAAGGACGCCCGCTTTGCCGCACTCATGGCGTGCACCCTCGGCATGGACGCCGAGCGTCGCCTGCGCACCACGGGAGCCCAACATCCCCTGGAGGGCGCCGTGCTCGACGCCGCGTGCTCCGCTTACGTGGAAGCCGCCGTTGAGCAAATGGACCAGCAGGTCAAGACGGACGCCGCCACACACGGGCTCGCCGGCAACTGGCGCTTTAGTCCCGGCTATGGCGACTGCCCGCTCTCGGCCCAGCGCTCGATCGTCAATGCGCTCAACGCCACGCGGCTCATCGGGCTTACCGTCACACCCACCAGCCTGCTCATGCCCACCAAAAGCGTGACCGCGGTGATCGGTCTATTCGACGGCGAGGTCCACGACGCCCAGAGCCGCCCCACCTGCAATATCTGCCGCATGCGCGAACACTGCCGCTTCCGCGCCGCCCACACCACCTGCTATTCCAGCCATTAGGAGCCCCCGATGTTTACTCCGCTTATCACTCATGATTCTGACGGCACTGCATTGGCGGCACCCGTTGATGCCGCACGTCGCAACGGTGCCACGTACAAGACGCGCACAATCGACGACCTTCGCATTAAGGACGATCGCCTGCGCGCCGCCATCGAGGGCACGGGGCATCTGCTGTTCGACGGCGGCATGGGCACCATGTTGCAGGCCGCTGGCATGAAGGCCGGCGCTCTGCCCGAGCTGCTCAACTTTGAGGAACCCCAGGTCATTACCGACATTCAGCGCCAGTACGTCGAGGCCGGCTGCGACGTGATTACCGCAAACACCTTTGGCGCCAACGCCCACAAGCTCGACGGTGCCGCCACCGTGGCAGACGTCTTCGCCGCGGCCGTCACCTGTGCCCGCGAGGCCGGCGCCCGCTACGTCGCCGGTGACATCGGCCCCATCGGCGCGTTGCTTCGTCCCTTAGGCACCCTCAGCTTCGACGAGGCCTATGACCTCTTTGCCGAGGAAGTGCGTGCCGGCGTCGCCGCGGGCGTGGACCTCTTTATTATCGAGACCATGACCGACCTTGCCGAGATCAAGGCGGCCGTCCTCGCCTGCCGCGAGAACTCCGACCTGCCCGTCTTTGCCACCATGACCTTTGAGGAAGACGGTCGCACCTTCCTGGGCACGAGTCCCGAGGTTGCCGCCATCACGCTCGATGCCATCGGCGCCGACGTTTTGGGCATCAACTGCAGCCAGGGCCCGGCTGAGCTCCGAGGACTCGCCGCACGTATGCTCACCGTTACCGACAAGCCCGTTATGGTGCAGGCCAATGCGGGACTGCCCCGCGTGGACGACGACGGCAACACCGTCTTTGATATCCAAGCCCCCGAATACGCCAAGGCCGTCGCCGGCATGATTGCCGACGGCGTGAGCGTCGTGGGCGGCTGCTGCGGCACCACGCCGGCGCACATGGCAGCGCTGCGCACGCTCATCGATAACCACACGCCCAGTCCGCGCCACCGCAAGCCCAGCATGTCGGTCACGAGCGCCCAAACGGTCGTGGACCTTCCCTGCGACGGCCACAAGATCGCCGTCATCGGCGAGCGCATCAACCCCACCGGCAAAAAGCGCCTGCAGCAGGCCCTGCGCGACGGCGACCTGGACTACGTCGTGAGCCAGGGCATCAGCCAGCAGGAGCAGGGCGCCGACATCCTGGACGTCAACGTGGGCCTGCCCGAGATCGACGAGGTCAAGATTATCCAACAGGCCACCGAGCAGCTCCAGGGCTCCACGCTCCTGCCGCTGCAGATCGACTCCACCGACCCCGCAGCCGTCGAGGCCGCCGTGCGCCGCTACGCCGGCAAGCCCATCATCAACTCGGTCAATGGCAAGCAGCAGATCATGGATGAGATCTTTCCGCTGGTCGCCCACTACGGCACCAACGTCGTCGGCCTTACGCTCGACGAAGGCGGCATCCCCGATACCGCCGAGGCCCGCTTCGCCATCGCCGAGCGCATCGTGGCCGAGGCCGCCCGCTACGGCATCGGCCCGGACCGTATCCTCATCGACTGCCTGGTCATGACTGCCTCGACCAATCAACGCCAGGCCGAGCAGATCCTGCGCGCCATGTCCCTGTGCAAGGAGCGCCTGGGCGTCAAATGCGCGCTCGGCGTGTCGAACATCAGCTTTGGTCTGCCTGCCCGCCCGCTGCTGGGCTCGGTCTTTTTGGCCGCCGCCTTTGGCGCAGGCCTCGACGCCCCCATCATGAACCCGGGCTCTAAGCGCTTTATGGATACCGTCTACAGCTATCGCGTGCTGAGCGTTGAGGACGAGGGCTCGACCGGATACATCGAGCGCTACGCCGGCTGGACCGATCCGTACAAGATCGCCGCCAACCCGGCAGCGGCTCAGGCCGCATCGAATGATGCCGCGCCTGCCGCGGGCACCGCCGGCACCGACGGCAACGACGACCCGATTCGTCGCATGGTCGTCTCGGGCCGCAAAGGCGAGATCGCTGCCGAGACCGAGCGCCTGCTGGCAGACCACGACGCCATGGACCTCATCAACAACCACTTTATCCCCGCCCTCGACGAGGTTGGCGTCCTCTTTGACCAGGGCAAGTTCTTCTTGCCGCAGCTTATGGCCTCGGCCGAAGCCGCGCGCGTAGGCTTTGACACCATCAAGCGCCTGATGCCCGCCGGCGAGATCGCCGACAAGGGCAAGATCTGCGTGGCCACCGTCAAGGGCGACATCCACGATATTGGCAAGAACATCGTCAAAATGCTGCTCGACAACTACGGCTATACCGTCTTTGACCTAGGCCGCGACGTCGACCCGCAGGAGGTACTCAAGACCGTCAAGGAGCGCGATATCAAACTCGTCGGCCTCTCGGCACTTATGACCACCACCGTCGTCGCCATGGAGGAGACCATCAAGCTGCTTCATGCCGAGGTGCCGGGCGTCAAGATCATCGTGGGCGGCGCCGTACTCACCCCCGAATACGCCAAGCAGATCGGCGCGGACTACTACGCCAAGGACGCCGCCGAAAGCGCTCGTATCGCCGAAGAGGTCTTTGGGCAGTAACACAACGGAAACAACCGAGCACCAAAACGTGCCGCACGCGCCACTTGGCACGTGCGGCACGTTAGAATAGATAAGACTATGCTCGTTTTGGTAGATAGGAGCGCAAGGATGGCGATCACGCCCGCAGAAATCGCGGAAACCCGCGGCATGGTTGAGGAGCAGAACCTCGACATCAGGACCATCACCATGGGTGTTTCGCTCATGGGTTGCGGTGACGAGAACCTCGACCGCATGTGCACGAAGATCTACGACCACGTGACGCACACAGCTGAGCACCTGGTCGAGACCGCCGAGAACCTCGAGCGCGAGTACGGTATCCCCATCGTCAACAAGCGCGTTTCCGTCACCCCGGTGGCGCAGATCGCCGCGTGCTGCGAGGATGAGGACCTCACCCCCATCGCGCATGCCCTCGACCGCGCGGCCGAAACGCTCGGCATCGACTACCTGGGCGGCTTCTCCGCGCTCGTCCAGAAGGGCATCGGCGACGCCGATCGCCGCGTCATCCAGTCCATCCCCCAGGCGCTCGCTACCACCAGCCGCGTCTGCTCCAGCGTCAACGTCGCCAGCCTGCGCGCCGGCATCAACATGGACGCCGTGCTTATGGCCGCCCAGACCATCATCGATGCCGCCAAGCTCACGGCCGACCAGGATTCCGTCGGCGCTTCCAAGTTTGTCTGCTTTGCAAACATGGTCGAGGACTCTCCGTTTATGGCGGGCGCCGTCCACGGCGGTGGCGAGGCCGACGCCGTCATCAACGTAGGCGTTTCGGGCCCCGGCGTTATGGCCGCAGCCCTGGAGACGCTGCCCGATTCCGCATCGATGATGGAAGTCGCCGAGAAGATTAAGCAGACCGCCTTTAAGATCACCCGTGCCGGCGAGCTCATGAGCCGCGAGGCCGCCCATCGCCTGGGTGTCGAGAAGGGCATTGTCGACCTGTCGCTGGCTCCCACGCCCGCCATCGGCGACTCCGTCGCGCGCATCCTTGAGATCATCGGCGTGGGCACCTGCGGTGGCCCGGGCACGACCTGCGCGCTCGCCATGCTCAACGATGCCGTCAAGAAGGGCGGCGTCATGGCCAGTTCCAGCGTGGGCGGTCTCTCCGGCGCCTTTATCCCCGTGTCCGAGGACGCTGGCATGATCGCCGCCGTCGAAGCCGGCGCGCTTTCGCTCGAGAAGCTCGAGGCCATGACCTGCGTGTGCTCCGTTGGCCTGGACATGATCGCCATCCCCGGCGACACCCCGGTCGAGACCATCGCCGGCATCATCGCCGACGAGATGGCCATCGGCGTCATCAACAACAAGACCACGGCCGTCCGCGTGATTCCCGCCATCGGCAAGGGCGTGGGCGACTGCGTCGAGTACGGCGGCCTGTTCGGCCGTGCGCCCATCATGCCGGTGAACCCCAACGCCGGCACCGTACTTGCCCACCGTGGTGGACGCTTCCCGGCACCGCTGAACTCGCTGAAGAACTAGCTGAGGGGTTCGGGCGGGGAGTCCCGGGGAGGGCAAATATATAAGGTCGCCTGCTCGGACAGTCCTGACT
>WGSQ01000073.1 GCA_014871605.1 Collinsella sp.
TAGGTGGAGAATGGGGTAAAGTAAGTGGTGGTTAACTAGAGGAGGCTTGCTATGGCACCTATCGATATTGTTGTACTGGCTGCTATCGGTATTGCGTTTGTCGCGGTATGCGTGCGCATCTACCGCAAGGGCACCTGCGCTGACTGCGCTCAGGGTGGCGTTTGCACGGGGCATTGCTCCAACAAAAAGACGTGCGCCGCACTTAAGGGCGTGGACAAAATCGCCGAAGACTTGGGCCGCGGTATCAAGTAAGGCCCAGACATCTAAGCGCCTCGCGAGCATCCGTTCGCGGGGTGTTTTTCACTTTTGTGGGGTGGGCTAGAGACGCTGCATGCGGTACCCGACACCCATGTGCGTCTGAATCATCTTGGGGTGAGAGGGGTCTGCCTCGATCTTCTTGCGCAGGGTGCGCATGAACACGCGCAGGCTCGCCAGATCGCTGTCCCAGCTCGTGCCCCATATCTCGCGGGTGATGAAGGTGTGGGTGAGCACCTTGTCGACGTTTTTCGCTAGAAGGACGAGCAATTTGTACTCGGTCGGGGTAAGCGAGAGCTCGCGTCCGTCTTTCGTCGCGTATCCCGCGGCGTAGTCGATATGCAGCGGACCGTTGTCGAACGTGCTTGCTTCTGTCGACTCGTTCGACGCCATCGAGGAGCGCCTCAAATTCGCACGGACGCGCGCGAGCAACTCATCCACAGAAAAGGGCTTGGTGAGGTAGTCGTCTGCCCCTGCGTCAAGTGCTGCAATCTTGTCGGAATCTTCGGTGCGCGCCGAAATGACGATAATGGGGACTGCCGACCAGCTTCGGATCTTCGTGATGACCTCGATACCGTCAATGTCGGGAAGGCCGAGGTCGAGCATGATGAGGCTGGGGCCGTGCGACACCGCATCCATGATGGCGGCCTGGCCGTTGCAAACCTTGCTCACGACATAGCCGTGAAGGTCAAGCGCGGTCGAAACGAGGTTTTGAACGGTCAGGTCATCTTCGACCAAGAGGACGCGTGGCTTAGCGGCATTATTCATGAATCTCGATCTCCTCGGCAGGCAGGGTAAAACGGAAGACGGCCCCATGGGGGTGGTTGTCGCGAACTTCGATGACGCCGCCATGCGCCTCCACGATGGAGCGGCAGAGCGACAGCCCAAGGCCGATGCTTCGACGCGAATCCACGGGCCGCGTATTGCTTGAGGTGAAGAAGCGCTCAAAGATATGAGGCTTGTCGCAGTCTGCTACACCCGGCCCATCGTCTGCGACGTCCACCACGATGAACTCACCCTCGCGACGTGCGCTGATGGTGACAGTCGAGTCCTCGGGCGTGTATTTGAAGGCGTTCATGATGAGATTCGTAAGCACCTGCATGATGAGATGGACGTCGATGCGTACCAGCAGGATGTCGTCAGTGTGCTCGATGGTGACGGCACGTCCATGCGATGCTTGGGCGACATGGCTGAGGGCGGCCTCGATGACCTCGTCGATGAGCTCGGATGTTAAGTTGAGGCGAATGGTGCCGTCCTCGACGCGTGTGATGGCGAGGAGGTTTTCCACGGTATCGATAAGCCAGAGGGAGTCGTCGTAGATGGCATCGGCAAGATCGCAGCGTTGTTCGAGGCTGAGCTTCTCGTCGCTCTTCCGAAGGATTGCCGCAGATCCGGATATAGCCGTGAGGGGTGTCCTCAAATCGTGGCCGATGGAGCGCAAAAGGTTGGCGCGCAGCTGTTCGTTTTTCGCCAAGACCGCAGCCTCTTCGCGTTCTTGCGCCGCCCGGTCGCTTTCGAGCGCCAAGGCGCATTCACCTACGATAGATAGGACGATCGAATGCTCGAAGGCTTCGATCTCGCGCCCCTCCAGGGCGATGCCGATGACACCGAATACCTTGTCGCCGGTGCGAACCGCGAGGTAGAGACAGTGCGCTTCAGGCAGGGTCCGCGTGCTTGCGCCCGCGCGCTTGTTGTTGGTATAGGTCCAGGTTGCAACGGCGCGCTCGTAGTCGGTGAGCAGCGTCGCGGATCGGTTTTCGGTGCCAGCGGACTCATAGAGCGCCTTGCCGAGCGTGCCGTGTTCGGCGGTGTAGAAGACCACGTCGAGTTTTAGCAGTTTGATGAGTTGGTTCATGGCGACGCGGGCGCACTCCTCCGCGCTATGGGCTTGCTGCAAGAGCTGGTTCGTTTCGAGGAGTACGCGCGTTTTGAATGCGTTCTCGGCGGAGGTGCGGGCGTTGTCGGCGATGCGCGCAGTTAACTCGCCGGCGACCATAGCGGTAGCGAACATGATGCCGAACGTGACCAGATAGCTTCGGTCGTAGCTGGCGAGCGAAAACAGAGGCGTGACGAAGCAGAAGTTGTAAAGCACTACAGAGAGCACGCTCGATACGATCGTGCAGATACGCCCCGTCGTGGTGACGGCGGTCAGCAGAGCCGTGAGGATATAGAGGGATATGATGCTGGAATCGGCAAATCCCAGATGGCGGAAAGCCGCGCCGATCGCCGTGGCGACAAGAGAGAGGGCCAGCGTGCGAAGCACGTTTCGGCTGCTGGGCGGCTGCAAGGCGAGTGCACGGCGGCGTCCTTTGGGCCGGGAGGGCGGAGTCGACTGGTCCGGAATGATATAAATGTCGAGGTTCGGGGCGAATGTTATGAGCTGTTCTACGAGAGATTTGCGGCCGAAGAGGGCCTGACGGACGCTGCTGCGCTCGCCCGTGCGCCCCATGACGATCTTCGAAATACCCGACAGGCGCGCGAACTCGGAGATCTGAAACGCGATGTCGTCGCCATAGACGGTTTCAATATGTGCTCCGAGCTGCTCGGCTAGGGCGATATTGGCTGCAAGCTTGGTGCGCTCATTATCGCTCATGGCTTGCGTGTGCGGGCTCTCTACGAACAGGGCGACGAGCTCGCTGCGAAACGCTTTCGCCATGCGCACGGCGGCACGGACGATGCGGGGATTGGTCGGCGCCGGGGAGACACAGACTAAGATACGCTCCTTGGTGTAGTAGTCACGGTTTCCCAGCACGCGTGCGGCGTCTGTGAGGTGGCCGGTGCGATCGGCGCAGCGGCGCAGCGCGATTTCTCGGAGTGCGGTGAGGTTCTCGACGGTAAAAAAATGCTGTTGCGCTCGGTCGGCTTGTGCGGGACGGTAGACGAGGCCGGCGCGAAGGCGCTCAAGTAGGTCTTCGGGCTCTATGTCGACGAGCTCGACCTGGTCGGCATCATCGAAGATACGGTCGGGGATTCGTTCGCTCACGACAACGCCGGTGATGGATGCAACCATGTCGTTTAGGCTCTCGATATGCTGAACGTTCACGGTCGTATAGACGTCGATGCCCGCATGTAGAAGTTCCTCGACATCTTGATAGCGTTTGTCGTGGCGAGACCCCGGCGCATTCGTATGGGCGAGCTCGTCGACAAGGATGAGCTGAGGGGCGCGTTCGATAGCCGCATCTAGATCGAACTCGCTGAGCGCAATGCCGTTATGCTCAATGAGTTTACAGGGCACGTTCTCAAGCCCTTGTGCAAGATGGGCAGTTGCCGGACGTTCGTGCGGCTCGATGTATCCCGCGACGACGTCGACACCTCGCCGCTTGGCGGCGTGGGCGGCTTGAAGCATCGCATAAGTTTTGCCTGTGCCAGCAGCGTAGCCAAAGAAAATCTTGAGGTGTCCCCGGCTGGTTCGAGCGTCATCGGCGACCTCGTCTTTCTCAATTGCCTTGAGGATGAGGTCTGGATTGACGCGAGTGTCCGATGCGTCGCGCTGCATAGCGTAGCCTTTCTGAAGCGTTGTCCATGCGTGCATACGCGGTGAGGACGCCACTGTATGCTCGCGAGGTCGAGTATAGGCGCGCTGCAGCCGCAATAGTGCTTTTTACCTGCATCTTTACGGCATCTTAAGGTCGTGAGCCCCAGCCCTCACGCCTCTTTAATCCCTAGAAGCGTTTACTGTCCCCAGGCGCTTGCGAGAGCAGGCGTCCGAGGCATCGGACCGCGCGTGAAAGGGGCGGTGAATGAACATCCTCATTCCCATCATCGGAGTCGTCTGCATTGGACTCCTTATCTATTACATCTACATTCTGATGAGGAGTGATTCGTAAACTATGGACGCTGCGATTCAGTACATCTTGTACTTTGCCGTGCTCGTCGTCCTGGCTGTTCCGCTCGGTCGGTTCATGGCCCATATCATGGATGGTGAGCATACGTTCCTGTCGCCTGTGCTTGCTCCTGTGGAGCGCGGCGTCTATCGTCTGCTTCGCATCGACGCGGCAGAGCAGATGGGGTGTAGGCGCTATCTGGCGAGCGTGCTGGTCTTTTCGGGGATCGGCCTCGTGGCTCTTGTGGCAATCCAGGCGCTTCAGTCCTTCTTGCCAGGCAATCCCCAGCACCTGCCGGGTGTGTCATGGGACCTGTCGTTCAATACGGCTGCTTCCTTCATAACCAACACCAACTGGCAGTCCTATTCCGGTGAGACCACCCTGTCCTACCTTGTGCAGTTCATGGGCCTCACCGTGCAAAACTTCTTGTCCGCCGGCACCGGTATTGCGGTCATGTTCGCGCTGATCCGCGGCTTCCGTCAGGTCAAGGAGCAGGGTCTGGGTTCCTTCTGGGTCGACCTCACCCGCACCGTCCTGTATGTGCTCATCCCGCTGAACCTCGTGTTCGGCATCTGCCTGGCTGCCGGTGGCGTCATCTCCAACTTCCAGCCGGCTCAGAAGGCTGAGCTCGTAGAGCCCGTCGCTGTTCAGCCTAATGCGGACGGCGGCTGGAGCGTCATCGACGGCGCCCAGATCGAGGGCGACACGGTCAAGGTCGACGGTAAGGTTGTCGAGGGCGCGCGCGTGGTCACCGAGCAGTTCCTGCCCCAGGGTCCCGCGGCTCCCCAGGTCGCCATCAAGCAGTCCGGCACCAACGGCGGCGGCTTCTTCGGCGTGAACTCCGCCCATCCGTATGAGAACCCCAGTGCCTTCACCAACATCATCGAGATGACCAGCCTGCTGCTGATCCCGGCCGCCTGTTGCTTCGCCTTCGGTATCGGCGTCAAGAACACCAAGCAGGGCAAGGCCATCTTTGCCGCCATGTTCATCCTGCTGGTGATCTTCACCGGCATCATCGCCGTCAACGAGCATGCGGGCACCCCGCAGCTGGCCGATGGCGGAGCGGTCAATATCGAGATGACCGACGGCCAGGCTGGCGGCAACATGGAGGGCAAGGAGAGCCGTTTCGGTATCGCCTCCTCTTCTACCTGGTCCGCTTTCACGACGGCTGCTTCCAACGGCTCGGTTAACTCCATGCACGACTCCTACACCCCGCTGGGCGGTTTTGTCCAGATGCTCCAGATTGCTCTGGGCGAGGTCGTCTTCGGCGGCGTGGGCTGCGGCCTGTACGGCATGATCGGCTTCGCCATCCTCACAGTGTTCATCGCCGGCCTCATGGTCGGACGCACGCCTGAGTTCCTGGGCAAGAAGATCGAGCCGGGCGAGATGCGCTGGGCAGTTGTCCTGTGCTTGGCAACTCCGTTTGCCATTCTGGTGTGCTCGGCCATCGCCTGCATGGTGCCCGGTCTTGCCGACCAGCTCAACAATGGTGGCGCGCACGGCTTCTCCGAGGTGCTGTATGCCTTCACTTCATGCGGCGGCAACAACGGCTCGGCGTTTGCAGGCATGAACTGCAACATTCCCTGGATCAACGTCATGCTCGGCCTCGAGATGCTGTTCGCCCGCTTCATGCCCATCATCGGTACGCTGGCTATCGCCGGCTCGCTGGCCAAGAAGGGTAAGGTCGCCGAGAGCGCCGGTACCCTGTCTACCACCAACGGCATGTTCGTATTCCTGCTCGTGTTCATCGTTCTGCTGATCGGTGCCCTGAGCTTCTTCCCGGCTCTGGCGCTTGGCCCCGTTGCCGAGTTCTTCCAGATGATTGCGTAAAAGAGGGCGCAGATTTATGACTATGCAAAAAGACATGATGGGCCGCGCGGTCCGCGACTCGTTTGCCAAGCTGGATCCTCGCGTTCAGATTCAAAACCCGGTCATGTTCCTGGTGTGGCTTTCCGCCGTCATGACCTCCGTCCTGGCCGCCGCTTCCATCTTCGGTGTGCAGGACGCGGGTGTGCCCACCTACTATGTGGTCGCCATCGCGGTCATCCTGTGGCTCACCGACCTGTTCTCGAACTTCGCCGAGGCGCTTGCCGAGGGCCGCGGTAAGGCCCAGGCCGATTCCCTGCGTGCGGCCAAGAAGGATGTCGAGGCCCATCGCATCGAGTCCGTTGAGGACAAGGAGCACTTCACCGTCGTTCCCGGCACCGAGCTCACGCGCGGCGACCTGGTGATCGTACGCGCCGGCGAGCAGATTCCCGGCGACGGCGACGTCATCGAGGGCGCTGCTTCCGTTGACGAGTCCGCCATCACCGGCGAGTCCGCCCCCGTGGTCCGCGAGGCCGGCGGCGACCGCTCTGCCGTTACCGGCGGTACCACGGTGCTGTCCGACTGGATCATCGTCAAGATCTCCAGTGAGCCCGGCCAGAGCTTCCTGGACAAGATGATCGCGATGGTCGAGGGTGCCGCGCGCAAGAAGACCCCTAACGAGATCGCTCTGGAGATCTTCCTGGTGGCCCTCTCCATCGTCTTTATCCTGGTCACGCTGGCCCTGTATTGTTACTCCTGCTTCTCGGTCGGTCTTAACGACATGGACAACCCCACGGCCGTGACCACGCTCGTGGCGCTGCTCGTGTGCCTGGCTCCCACTACCATCGGCGCCCTTCTTTCCGCCATCGGCATCGCCGGCATGAGCCGTCTGAACGAGGCCAACGTGCTGGCCATGTCCGGCCGCGCCATCGAGGCCGCCGGCGACGTCGACATCCTCATGCTCGACAAGACCGGTACCATCACCCTGGGTAACCGCCAAGCCGCCGAGTTCATCCCGGTCGACGGCATCGATCCCGCGGAGCTGGCCGATGCCGCCCAGCTTTCCTCGCTGGCTGACGAGACCCCCGAAGGCCGTTCCATCGTCGTGCTCGCCAAGGAGCAGTTCGGTCTGCGCGGCCGCACGCTCGAGGATAAGGGTATGGAGTTCATCCCCTTCACCGCGGCGACCCGCATGTCCGGTGTGAACTACGAGGGCAATGAGATCCGCAAGGGCGCTGCCGATTCCGTGCGCACCTATGTGGAGGCAGCCGGCGGCGTGTTCTCGCAGGAGTGCGACGAGGCCGTCGAGCGCATCGCCAAGGCTGGCGGCACCCCGCTGGTCGTGACCAAGAACTGCCGCGTGCTGGGCGTTGTGTACCTCAAGGACATCATCAAGTCCGGCGTTAAGGAGAAGTTCGCCGACCTGCGCAAGATGGGCATCAAGACCATCATGGTGACGGGCGACAACCCGCTCACCGCCGCGGCAATCGCCGCCGAGGCCGGCGTTGACGACTTCCTGGCCGAGGCCACCCCTGAAGGCAAGCTCGAGAAGATCCGCGAGTTCCAGCGTGAGGGGCACCTGGTCGCCATGACCGGCGACGGCACCAACGACGCGCCCGCTCTGGCCCAGGCCGACGTCGCCGTGGCCATGAACACGGGCACCCAGGCTGCCAAGGAGGCCGGCAACATGGTCGACCTCGACTCCAGCCCTACCAAGCTCATCGAGGTTGTGCGTATCGGCAAGCAGCTGCTCATGACCCGCGGTTCGCTCACGACCTTCTCGGTGGCCAACGACATGGCGAAGTACTTCGCTATCATCCCGTCCCTGTTCTCGCCGATCTACCCGGGCCTTGGCGCGCTCAACATCCTCGGTCTGGCAAGCCCGCTGTCCGCGGTTCTTTCGGCCATCATCTATAACGCGCTCGTTATCGTCGCGCTGATCCCGGCCGCGCTGAAGGGCGTTAAGTACCGCGAGGTACCGTCCGGACAGCTGTTGATCCACAACCTGCTCGTGTGGGGTCTGGGCGGCATCGTTGCCCCGTTCGTATTCATCAAGCTCATCGACATGCTGCTCGCGTTCTGCGGCATTATGTAAGTGGAGGTTTGTATGTTCAAAGGTGTTGCATCGCGCGCACTGGGCGTGTTCGCGCTGTTTACCGTTGTCTGCGGCCTGGGCTATACGCTCGTCGTGACCGGCATCGCCCAGGTTGCGTTCCCGTATCAGGCGAACGGTTCACTCATTACGGTCGACGACAAGATCGTGGGCTCCGAGCTGATCGGCCAGAACTTCGAGGATGAGGACCACATGTGGGGCCGCATCCAGAACGTGACTATCGTCGAGGGGGAGGACGGTGGGCTCATGGCCTACGGCACCCCGTCCAATTTGTCCCCGGCGAGTGAGGAGTACCGGCAGCTTGTGGACGCGCGCGTGAAGAAGATCCGCGCCTCCAACCCCGATGCCGATATGGACGCTGTGCCCGTCGACCTGGTGACGTGTTCCGGCTCAGGCCTCGACCCGGAGATCTCCCCCGATGCCGCCGAGTACCAGGTCCCGCGCCTGGCGAAGGCCACGGGCAAGAGCGAAGGCGAGGTGCGCGAGATCATCGCCCAGTGCACCAAGGGCCGTTTCCTCGGCGTCTTCGGCGAGCCCACGGTCAACGTGCTCAAGGTGAACCTTATGCTGGACGGCGCACTGTAGGTGAGGGAGTGGCGGATGAGGGCATGACTGACTATCTGAGCCCTCAATTCCACTCCGCCCATCAGTTGCGGTGGAATACGGACTGTTTTGCCTGTCAAAAGTCTTATCTACTCCGTATTCCACCGCAACTTTTTTGTGAGGGTCGGGATTGAAGGTGGGGAGTGCG
>WGSQ01000074.1 GCA_014871605.1 Collinsella sp.
CAAGGGCCCTTGACCTCTCTTGTCTCCTTTTTGGGCGACATCGACTACCGACCGTTTTGGGTGTCCATTAAAACGAGCGGCCTTGCCCTGCTGATCTCCTTTGCGCTGGGCCTGTTTGCCGCGTGGAAGACCATGGGCACCTCGAGTCGCATCAAGGGCCTGCTCGACTCGGTCTTTACCATCCCCATGGTGTTGCCGCCCACGGTCTGCGGCTTTCTGCTCCTTATGCTGTTTGGCCGCTCGACCGGGGTGGGCCAGTGGCTTATCGCGCACGGCGTCTCGATTGTCTTTACGTGGCCGGCGGCGGTGATTTCTGCCGTGGTGGTATCGTTTCCCCTGGTCTACCGTACGGCGCTCGGCGCCTTTGAGAGCCTCGACACGCAAATGCTCGATGCGGCGCGCACGCTGGGCTGGTCCGAGCGACGCATCTTCACCAAACTCATGATGCCGCTCGGCTGGCCCTCGATTGCCGCCGGCACGGTGCTCGCCTTTGCCCGCGCCATGGGCGAGTTTGGCTGCACCCTGTTCTTTGCGGGCAACTATGCCGGTATTACGCAGACCATTCCCATTGCGATTTACTTTGAATGGATGGGCGGCAATACGTCGGTGGCCCTCTTTTGGGTCGTGGTCGTAATAGCGTTCAGCTTCCTAGTCATCCTGTTCATCAACATGTACACGGCGCATTCGCAAAAATACCGCGAGCGTGGCCTTTCCCGTGCGAAACGTAAGCAGGCCAAAGATCTCGCCGGACAGGGCGATTCACTCGACCCGGCGGGCGGTGATGCCTTGCGTATCGATCGCGAGGCACTGGCCGAGCTCATGCGCGATGAGCCCGCTATGCAGGGAGGTCGATAGGCCATGTCACTCGTTCTGGATATTAAAAAGCGCTATCCCGGGTTTATGCTCGACATGCAGCTTGAGGCCGGCGAGGAGCGTGTGGCGCTGCTTGGTGCCTCGGGCTGCGGCAAGAGCTGCACGCTGCGCTGCATTGCCGGCGTGGAGACGCCCGACGAGGGCAAGATCGTCGTCAACGGCGTGACCTTTTTTGACTCGGCGGCTGGCATCAACCTGTCACCCCAGGAGCGAAAATGCGCCCTGTTGTTTCAAAACTATCAGCTGTTTCCCAACATGACGGTGGCCGATAACGTATGCGCCGGTGTAAAGGATGCTGGCGACGCCGCCGCGCGCAAAAAGCTCGCCGAGCGCTATTTGGGCATTTTCGGTCTGGCCGATTTTGTCGATCGCTACCCCGCGCGACTCTCGGGCGGGCAGCAGCAACGCGTGGCGCTTGCCCGTATGGTGGCGGCGCATCCGGGCATTTTTATGTTCGACGAGCCCATGAGCGCGCTCGATGCGTATCTCAAGAGCGCGCTTGAGCAAAACATGCTCGACCTGTTCGATGTATGCAACCGCACCGTGCTCTACGTGAGCCACGACATCGACGAAGCGTGCCGCCTGTGCCAGCGCATCTGCGTGATGCACGACGGGCATGTTGAGGAGATCGGCTCCGTCGAGGACGTGGTCCGCCGTCCGCAGACGCTGGCGGCGCTGCGCCTGACGGGCTGCAAGAACACAAGCCGGGCGCGCAAGATCGGGTCTCAGGAAGTTGAAGCCCTGGACTGGGGCATGACCTTTAACGTGGGCCATGAGGTTCCCGATAACGTGACGTACCTCGGTATTCGTGCGAGCTACTTCCATGTTGACAATCGCGCGGAGCGCGGTCGCAACAGCTACGATTTGCACGTGGCCCGTGTGAGCGATTCGCGCTTTGAGCGGCTGGTGCTGCTGGACGTGCCGCGTGCTGATGCGCCCACGCGTCTGCAGTGGAAGGTGAATAAGGTGAGTGTACCCGTGGAAGAGCTGCCGCAGGCGGGTGAGACTCTGCGCATGCATTTTGATGCAAGTAGGATCCACTTGGTTTGTCGATAACGCCGGGTAATGCCGTCGGGGATATAAGCCTCGGCGGCTTTGCCTTGCCGCTCGCCGAATGAGGGATGACAAACTCTTATCAATCAAGATAATTATTTATTAAACGACGACACACGGCGCTGTCGTACGAATGTCAACGGTGTTCGCATGGTCGACGACCGTTGATATAGTTGACCTTAACTTGTAAAGGAGGACGCGCACATGCCGCAGACGACATACATTCGCCGCGTTGCCGCGCGCGCCCTGTATATGGCTCGGAGTCGCATATGAGCAGGTATGTTCACGGCTCCGGGAGAGACGACGCACAACTAAATAATCGACCGCAAAGCAGGTTCCCCAAAATTCCGGGTTTAGGCACGGCTGGGTTTTCGCCGCCCACCGTGCAGCAATACCGTAGTTATCCGTATTTGGTTCGAGAGGGGAACCGTCATGGCTGAAGAATTCGATTTCCATCCGATGTGGGAGAGCCTCGGCATGAATCTTGCCGATCACGACATGCTGCTGGGCGCTGTGGGCCAGATGTACGGCGATATGTTCCTGACGCAGAACAATCGCCCCAAGTCCACGTCCTACCTGGATTTTGTCGCCACCAACATCCACAGCGGCCGTATTAAGGAGATGCTCGACAAGAAGGAGGCCGGCGAGGCCACCAAGATCGTCGGTTCGTTCTGTGTGTACGTGCCCGAGGAGATCGTGCTTGCCTGCGATGGCATCCCCGTTGGCCTGTGCTCGGGTGCCGACTGGGCGACCGACAAGGTCGAGGAGCATCTGCCGCGCAACACCTGCCCGCTCATCAAGAGCTTTGCCGGCTTTAAGCTGGGCGAGGTCTGCCCCTACATTGAGTCGAGTGATCTGGTGGTGGGCGAGAACACCTGCGATGGCAAGAAGAAGGCCTACGAGTTCTTTGCCACGCAAAAGAACATGTACGTCATGGATATCCCCAACGTGCACGACGAGTCGACGCTCGTGACCTGGAAGGCCGAGGTTAAAAAGCTTGCCGCCAAGATCGAGGAAGAGTGCGGCGTCAAGATTACGCCCGAGCGCCTGAAGGCTGCCATCCACGCCGTCAACGAGAAGCGTCGCGCCCTGCAGCGCCTCGCTGCCACGCGCGCTGCCGATCCGGCGCCCATCAGCGGTCTCGACAGCCTGCTGACCGTTCAGGCCGCCTTTATGGACGACACGCCGCGTCTGACCGGAGCCATCAACGAGATGGCCGCCGAGTGCGAGCAGCGCGTTGAGGCCGGCGAGGGCGTGGCGCCCAAGGGGACCAAGCGCATCCTGTACACCGGCACGCCCATGGCCGTGCCCAACTGGAAGCTGTTCAACCTCATCGAGAAGGCCGGCGGCGTTGTGGTAGGCGAGGAGTCCTGCACGGGCTCGCGCTACTACAAGGACCTGGTCGACGAGTCCGGTGAGACGGTCGACGAGATGCTCGACGCCATCGCCGAGCGCTACTTTAAGATTAACTGCGCCGTCTTTACGCCCAACGATCAGCGTATGAAGGACATTGTCCAGATGGCCAAGGACTTGCATGCCGACGGCATCGTCGACGTGGCCCTGCAGTTCTGCACGCTCTACGAGATGGAGTCGTTTGCCGTGGAGAAGGCTGCCGAGGAGGCCGGCATTCCGTTTATGCACATCACGACCGACTACGCCGGCGAGGATGCAGGCCAACTGCAAACCAGGATTGAGGCTTTCTTGGAAACCATTTAGGGGTATCCGTCCCGGCGGCTTCCCCAGGCACCCGATCTTGCCGTTCAAACCATCGTTTGCGTACCAAAGTACGCGGCGCTTCTCTTTCACGGCAACCTCGGGCACCTGGGAAAGCCGTTTCCTTGGTTGGTCAAAAGGTTTGTTAAGGAGTTATATGTCGGAATATATTGAGCAGCCGTTGCCGTCTACGTTTGAGGAGTTCAACGAGCAGCGCAAGGCGGCGTTTATTCGCGTCAAAGATTACAAACAGGCCGGCAATCGCCTGGTCGGCTTCTTGTGCAGCTATACGCCGCTCGAGATTATCGATGCCGCGGGGGCCGCAAGTGTCGCTCTGTGCGGTACGTCCGATGAGGTGATTCCCGAGGCCGAGAAGGTGCTGCCGGCAAACCTCTGCCCGCTCATCAAGTCGACCTACGGCTTTGCCTACTCGCAAAAGTGCCCGTTTACGTACTTTAGCGACATGATCATCGGCGAGACCACCTGCGACGGCAAGAAGAAGATGTACGAGCTGCTCAACGAGCTCAAGCGCACGCGCATTCTGCATCTTCCGCAGGGTCGCGATCGCGCCTACGAGCGTGAAGGCTGGTACGAGGAGTGCCGCCTGCTCAAGGAGGAGCTCGAGAACTTCTACGGTATTACGATCACCGATGACGACCTTCGTGCTGCCGTTCGTCGCCGCAACCGCTTGCGTGCGGCCCAGCTCGAGATGTTTGCGCTGCAGGCCAACCAGCCGGCGGCCATGAGCGGCGTCGATCTGATGAGCACCATGTTTGCCGGTACGTTCAGCTTTGATATCGAGGCCTATACGCAGCAGCTGGAGCAAAAGGTTGCCAAGCTGCGCGAGACCTACGACGCGGGCGAGCGCCCGGTCGCGGCAGACGCCAAGCGCATTCTGATCACCGGCTGCCCGGTGGGCGGCGTGATCAACAAGATCGGTCGCACCATCGAGTCCAACGGCGGCGTGGTCGTGTGCATGGACGATTGCTCGGGAGAGCGCACGGCGGCCATGATGATCGATCCGGAGGCTCCCGACATCCTGCGCGCCATCGCCGACCGCTACCTGGACATCAGCTGCTCGGTCATGACGCCCAACGACGGTCGTATGGAAAACACGCTGGCTATGTGCGAGAAGTATCATGTCGATGGCGTGGTAGAGAGCGTGCTGCAGGCCTGCCACACCTTCAACGTTGAGAGCGCGCGCATGCAGGAGGCCGTCGAGGGTGCGGGTATTCCGTATATGAAGATCGAGACCGACTACAGCAACGGTGACATGGGCCAGATCGAGACGCGCATCGCCGCCTTAATCGAAACCCTGTAGGACAAATGCGGCAAAGGGATAGTTGCTTTGCCGCATAGAAGGAGGATGCCGTGGTTGGCATTGGTATCGACATAGGCTCGACGGCCGCGAAGGCTGCAGTGGTGGAGACGGACGGCGCCATTGCGTGGACCTGCGTCATGCCGACGGGGTATTCGTCGGTCGATGCGGCCGAGCGCTTGCGCGGCGAGCTCGCTGCAGCCGACTATGACGTGGCTGCCGACGACGTGCGCGTGATCGCGACCGGCTACGGCCGTGTCGCCGTGCCCTATGCGCACAAGGTCGTGACCGAGATCACCTGCCACGGCACCGGTGCCGTGCGCCTGTTTGGCGATCACGGCACGGTGATTGACGTGGGCGGCCAGGACACCAAGGTCATTCAGATCAAGGGCGGTCGCGTAGTCAAGTTTGCCATGAACGACAAGTGCGCCGCCGGCACGGGGCGCTTTTTGGAGATCATGGCCGACCGCCTAGGTATTTCCCAGCAGCAGATGGCCGACCTGGCGCGTTCCGGCGAGCCCACCAAGATCAGCAGCATGTGCACGGTGTTTGCCGAAAGCGAGGTCATCAGCCTGATCGGTCGCGGTGAGCCGCGCGAGAACATTGCGCGTGGCGTGATCGACAGCGTGGTCTCGCGCGTGGCGACCATGGCCGGGCAGGCCGCGGGCGCCCCGTACTACCTGACCGGCGGCCTGTGCGAGAACGCCTTCGTGGTGGAGCGGTTGGGCGAGCTGCTGGGGTCGCCGGTGACCACCTCGCCCCAGGCTCGTTTTGCCGGTGCCATCGGCGCGGCGATTCGCGCACAGGCGCTCAATTAATGCATCCGCCGCAGGCTCGCATTCATGCGTATACTGGGAGAAAATGATTGACCGATGAGAGGAGGTATCGATGGCTGACGATCAGATTAAGCTCACGTCTATGACTGCCGCGAGCGGTTGAGCCGCTAAGTTGGCTCCTGGAGCCCTCGCCCAGGTCCTGGGCGATTTACCCAATGTGCATAACGACAACTTGCTCGTGGGGTTCGATACCTCCGACGATGCGAGCGTCTTTCGCGTTGGCGATAACTTGGGTCTCGTGCAGTCCATCGACTTCTTCCCACCGATGGTCGACGACCCGTTTTTGTTTGGCCAGATCGCCGCGGCAAACTCGCTGTCGGACATCTACGCCATGGGCGGGCGGCCGAGCCATGCCATGAACTTGCTGTGTATCCCGAGCTGTCTGGGCGTTGAGGTTGCCGGTCAGATTCTGGCGGGCGGCGCCGACAAGTGCGTCGAGGCGGGTTGCTCCATCGCGGGCGGTCACACCATCAACGACGACGAGCCCAAGTACGGCCTGTCCGTGAGCGGGTTTGTCGCGCTCGACCGCATGCTCGCCAACAGCGGCGCGCGCGTGGGCGATGCGTTACTGCTGACCAAGGCGGTTGGCTCGGGCATCATCACCACGGCCATTAAGGGCGAGCTCATCGAGCGGGACGAGGCCGCAGCCATGTTTGACTCGATGCGCACCCTCAACGAGGCTCCGATTCGTCTGGCCGAGGGACTTGAGCTTCACGGCTGCACCGACATCACGGGCTTTGGCCTGATCGGGCATGCGTGCGAGATGGCCGAGGGCTCGGGCGAGCAGATTGAGCTTGCGTCGGGGGCGGTGCCGCTCTTTGACCAGGTGCTCGACATGGCGCGTTTGGGCATTATCCCCGCGGGCTCCTACCGCAACCAGGACTTCTTTGGCCCGCGCGTGACGGCCGACGAGGACCTTGAGCCGGGCATGCTCGACGCGCTGTACGACCCGCAGACCTCGGGCGGTTTGCTTATTGCGGCGCCCGCGGCGGATGTGGATGAGCTTGCGCGTCGTCTGCATGCCGAGGGGCGCGTTGCCGCCGTCGTCGGTCGCGTTTGCGAGGCGGAGCCGGGCGGTCCTGCCGTCCGCGTTGTCCGTTAACGGTTTGTTTATTCAACTATCTATCGTTCTTGATTGATTCATTCGAAAGGAATTTACTATGTCTACCAAAATTGAAGTCAATGCCATGGGCGATGCCTGCCCGCTGCCCGTCGTCAAGACGCTTAAGGCACTCAAACAGCTTGACGGCGAGGGCGCCGTGGTGACCTCGGTCGACAACGAGACCGCCGTCAAGAACATCTCCAAGATGGCGCAGGAGAAGGGCTGCACGGCCTCGGTCGAGAAGATCTCGGACGCCGAGTGGCACGTGACCGTCGCGACTTCTGGCGCCGTTGCCGTGGCCGATCCCGAGCAGGATGGCGCTGCCTTCTGTGGTGCCAGCGCCAGCAAGGGCAAACTCGTCATTTCCGTCTACACCGATTGTATGGGCCGTGGCGACGACGAGCTGGGCCACAAGCTCATGAAGGCCTTCATCTTTGCCGTGACGCAGCAGGAGGAGCTGCCCGCGACCATGCTGTTCTACAACGGCGGCGCCAAGCTCACCGTCGAGGGCTCTCCGGTGCTCGATGATCTGAAGGGCCTGGCCGAGCAGGGTGTCGAGATTCTCACCTGCGGTACCTGCCTCGACCACTATGGCATTAAAGACCAGCTTGCGGTGGGCGAGGTCACCAACATGTACGTGATCGTGGAGAAGATGGAGCAGGCCGTGCGCGTCGTGCGCCCGTAGCGTATTGGTTGGAGTTGCCATGAGGGAGAAGCGCCCGGCGCTTGTCATCACGTTTCCTACCACGGCGGCCGCCATGGGTTGCGAATCCCTGTGCATCGAGCGCGGTCTTCCCGGGCGGACGATTCCCGTGCCCGGGGAGGTCGCTGCCGGCTGCGGTTTGGCGTGGAAGGCGTTGCCTGCCGATGAGGAACTGCTGCGCGGCGAACTTGCCTCGGCGGGCGTTCCCACCGAGGGCTTCACCGTGATCGATATGTGGGAGGTCGTGCGATGATCTATCTGGATAACGCGGCAACGACCATGCACAAGCCGCAGGTGGTCATCGATGCCGTGACGCAGGCGATGTGCTCGCTCGGCAATGCCGGGCGCGGCGCCACGTCGGGTGCCCTCGATGCCGCTCGTACGATTCACGCTTGCCGTGCCAAGCTCGCGCGCCTTTTGGGTTGCCCGAGGGCGGACCATGTGTGCTTTACGCCCAACTCCACGGCGGCGCTCAACACCGCCATCAACGGGGTGGTGCGCCCCGGCGACCATGTGGTCACAACGGTGCTCGAGCACAACTCCGTACTGCGTCCGCTCAACCGCCTGGCGGCAGAGCAGGGTGTGACGGTTGAGCATGCGGGCTGTGATACCAACGGCGTGCTCGACTACGACGAGCTCGAGCGGCTTGTCACGCCCGGTACGCGTGCTGTGGTGGTGACGCACGCCTCCAATGTGACCGGCAACGCGGTCGACATTGCGCGCGTGGCTGCCATCGCGCATGCGGCCGGTGCGCTGGTGATCGTCGATGCCTCGCAGTCTGCCGGCACGGCGCATATCGATATGCAGGCCATGGGCCTCGACATTGTGTGCTTTACCGGCCATAAGGGGCTCATGGGTCCGCAGGGGACCGGCGGCCTGGCCGTGGCGGAGGGCATTGACGTGGCTCCGTGGGCCATGGGCGGCACGGGCGTGCACAGCTTCGACCCACTGCAGCCGCTTGAGTGGCCCACGCGCCTTGAGGCGGGCACGCTCAACGGCCACGGCATCGCGGGCTTTTCCGCAGGCCTCGACTTTATCGAGGCCCAGGGTGGGGTCGAGGCGATTGCTGCCCACGAGCGTGCACTCGCTGATCGCTTCCTT
>WGSQ01000075.1 GCA_014871605.1 Collinsella sp.
TGGTCGATGCCTTGGTAGTGGTTGCCTTGGCGGCGGTGGTCTTCGTGGTCGTGGCCTTTTTAACCGTCGTCTTGCGGGCCGTCGTCTTCTTGGCGGCAGGTTTTGCTGCGGGCTTAACTTCGGCATCGGCAGCCGGCTTCTCCTCGGCCTTGGGCGCCTCGGCGGCAGCGGGCTCCTTAACGGGCGCCACAGCCGCAGTCTCAACCACAGCTACCGGCCTCTCAATCTCCGGATGCATAAAGAAATACAGGTCCAGATACTTATCGGCCGAGCGCGTCCAGCTAAAGTCCTGGCTCATGGCCTGCGTGACCAGCTGGTTCCAGGCATCGCGGTTGTCCCAGAACAGGCGTGCCGCGCGGAACACGGCGTCGCCCATCTCGTCACCGTTAAAGTTGGTAAACGAGAAGCCCGTGCCCTCGCCGGTAAACTCGTTGTACGGCTGCACGGTATCCTTCAGGCCACCGGTCTCGCGCACGATGGGCAGGGTACCGTAGCGCATGGCGATGATCTGCGACAGACCGCAGGGCTCAAACTTTGAAGGCATCAGGAACATGTCGGCGGCGGCGTACATACGCTGCGACAGCGCGGGGTCAAACTCGATGCGTGCGGCCATGGTGCCGGGGTACTTGTCCTGGAAGTAGCGCAGGCCGTCCTCGTAGTCGCGGTCGCCGGTGCCCAGCACGGCCACCTGAACGCCGCCAGCTAGGATGCGGTCGAGCGCGTACATGACCAGGTCCATGCCCTTCTGGCGCGTCAGGCGCGTGACCATCACCATAAGCGGGCGGTCGTCGCGAACCTCGAGCCCCAGCTCTTCCTGCAGCTTGGCCTTGCACACGGCCTTGCCGGAACGGTCATCAACCGTGTAGTTGGCGGCAATGCGCTTGTCGGTCGCCGGGTCAAAGCCCGCCACGTCAATGCCGTTCAAAATGCCCTGCAGCGCATAGGAGCGCTCGCGCAGTACGCCGTCCAGGCCCTCGCCAAACTCGGGCGTCTGGATCTCGCCCGCGTAGGTGGGGCTCACCGTGGTGATGGCATCCGCATAGTGCAGCGCGCCCAGCATGTAGTTGATGCTGCAGGCGTCGCAGCGCAACTGCGAGGCGGCCGCGGGAATATGCGCCACACCCAGGATGTCCTCCATCACGGTGTCGCTAAACTGGCCCTGGAACGCTACGTTGTGGATCGAGAACACGGTCTTGACGCGGTCGTACAGCGGCAGGCCCTGGTAGAACTCGCGCAAGAACACGGGCGCCAGCGCGGTCTGCCAGTCGTTGCAGTGCAGGATGTCGCACTCAAAACCGGCCGGCAGGTGCTGCAGGCTCTCTGTGATGGCCTTGGAGAAAAACGCGAAGCGCTCGCCGTCGTCAAAGAAGCCGTACGGATAGTCGCGCGCAAAGTAGCGCTCGTTGTCAACGAACAAATAGGTGACGCCGTCGTGCTCGAGCTTCTCGAGACCGCAGTACTCGTTGCGCCAGCCCAGGCTCACGTAAAAGTCGGCAAAGTGCTCCATCTGCGCCTTGTACTCGTCCTTGATGGTGGCGTACTTGGGCACCATCACGATAACCTCGGCGCCGGCTCGCACAAGCGCCGCAGGCAGCGAGCCCGCCACGTCGCCCAGGCCACCGGTCTTAACAAACGGTGCGCACTCGGCCGAGGCAAACACGATCTGCATCTTTTTGCTGGAATCTGCCATATTGTCTCCCATGTTGTTATTCGAGAATAGCCGCCTGGCGCTAACCGGGCGGCTATTTACATGTTACGAGCGATGTTGCGGTGCCAACGTTAACGTACGATGGTGGTGTCGGAAGTTAACGGAGCCTTGCCCAGCACCAGGATGTTCTCGGGCGTGCCGCGAAGCTCGGTGTTGGCGGGGACCACGTTGTTCTTGTCCAGGATGGCGTTCTCTACGCGGGCGCCACTCTTGATGATGCAGCTCTGGTTGATGATCGAGTTGGTCACCGAGGCGCCTTCCTCGACCACGACGCCGCGCGACAGGATCGAGTTGCGCACGGTGCCCTTGATGATGCAGCCGGCCGAGATGATCGAGTTGCACGCGTGGCTACCGGTCGCATAGCGTGAAGGCGGCACGTCGTGGGCCTTGGTCAGGATCGGGCGCTCGGGGTCAAAGAGCTGGTCGGCCACGGTCTGGTCGAGCAGGTCCATGCTGCGGCGATACAGCGACTTCTCGCTAAATACGCCCACGACCTCGCCCTTGTACTCGTAGCTGCACACGTCGATGTTGCCAAAGTCGCCCTGGAGCGCCTCGAGCAGGTCCAGATAGTCGGCGGCCTGGTAGTGGTCAATGATCTCGAGCAGCGTCTCGCGGTTGACGATGCAGCAGTCCATAGAGGCGTTGTCGCCGTACACGACGCCGGCGCTCACGCCCGTCAGGCGGCCGTTCTCGTTGATCTGCAGCTTGGTCTCGTCATCGACGTTGCGCGTGGCCTTGCAATACACCACGGTCATCTGGGCGCCGGAGTTCTCGTGCGCCTCGATTATGGCGTTGAGGTCCATGTTAAAGATGATGTTGGTGCCCATCATCACAACGTAGGGCTTATCCGAGCGCTGAAACAGCGTCTTGTTGGAGATGATGTCGCGCAGCAGGAAGCGCATGCCGCCCTTGGTGGTGCCATACGCGTTGCCGGGCACCATGAACAGGCCGCCCTTCTTGCGGTCCAGGCCCCAGTCCTTGCCCGAGCCCACGTGGTCGATCAGGGAGCGGTAGTTACCCGGCATGACGACGCCGACGGTCTTGATGCCGGCATTCATCATGTTGGACAGCGGAAAGTCGATCAGGCGGTAGCGGCCCAAAAACGGAACGGACGCGATGGGGCGGTCCTTGAGCAGCACACTACCGTAAGTCGAAGAGTAGTTAGCGGTGATATAACCGATGGCCTTGCGATTGATCATCGGATCATTCCCCCTTCCCGATAACGACGTCATTTCCAACGACGGCCGTATCCTTGGTGGTATCGACAGAGCCGAGCTTCACGCCCTCTTCGACCGTGGAGTTCTCGCCCAAAATAGCGCGGCAGATGTGCGCGCCGCTCTTAACGTGCGCACCCGGCAGCAGCACGGAGTCCTCGACCACAGCGCGCTCCTCGATGATGACATCGGTCGAAAGGATCGAGTGGCGAGCGGTGCCATAGATCTTGCAGCCGTTGGAGACCAGGCAGTCGTCCAGGCGACCGTCCGGGCCAATGTAGTGCGGCGGACGCGTGGTGATGTTGGACATGATGGGGAAGTGCTTATCGAACAGATCGAACTCGGGGTTGTTGCCCAGCAGGTCCATCGAGGTCTCGTGGAAGCTGGCGATGGTGCCGACGTCCTTCCAAAAGCCGTGGAACTCGTAGCTGTACAGGCGCTTGCCCTCACCGAGCAGCTTGGGGATGATGTCCTTGCCAAAGTCGTGGCTCGAGCGCTGGTCTAAAGCGTCTTGCTCGAGCGCCTCGATCAGGACGTCGGCCGAGAAGATGTAGATGCCCATGGACGCGAGGTTCGAATCGGGCTTATCGGGCTTCTCGGTGAACTTGGTGATGCGGCCGTCTTCGGGGTCGGTGGTCAGGATGCCAAAGCGGCTGGCCTCCTCCCACGGCACGGGCATAACGCTCACCGTGAGGTCGGCGTTGTTCTCAATGTGCGTCTTGAGCATCTTGCGGTAGTCCATGCGATATAGGTGATCGCCCGAAAGAATCAGGACGTACTTGGGGTCGTTGGCCTTGATGTAGTCGAGGTTCTGCGTAATGGCGTCGGCCGTGCCCGCATACCAGGCGCCACCGGTCTGCGTCTCGTACGGCGGCAGGATCGACACGCCGCCGTCGCGGCTGTCCAGATCCCACGCCTCGCCGGAGCCCACATAGGCATGCAGCAGGTAGGGGCGGTACTGCGTCAGAACGCCCACCGTGTCGATGCCCGAGTTGGAGCAGTTGGAGAGCGAAAAGTCGATAATGCGGAACTTGCCACCAAAGCTAACCGCCGGCTTGGCGATCTTTTGGGTGAGTGCCCCCAATCGGCTGCCCTGTCCTCCTGCGAGGAGCATCGCGATGCATTCTTTCTTACTCATCGATTTCTCCTTCTGTCATCGATGTTCCTAAACCCATTAGCGACGGGCGCGGCGCAACGTCACGCCCGTCGAGTAATGCCGTGCTGGCATAGGGGAGCTCGCGCGCCTTTACGCGTGCCAGATCTCGTCGCGGTACTCGCGAATGGTGCGGTCGCTCGAGAACCAGCCGCTCGAGGCGGTGTTGAGCAGGGCCTTGCGGTTCCAGGTCTCCTGGTCGCCATAGCTGCCCGTGAGCTTCTCCCACGCATCCACGTAGCTGCGGAAGTCCGCCATGACCAGGTCGGGGTCGTTGTTGTTCATGAGCTCGTTGTAGATGCTCTCGAAGTTGCCCGAAAGGCCGGCAAAGGTGTTGTCCTTGAGCTCGTCCATCACGCGGCCCAGGCGCTCGCGGTCGCCGTTGAGCGTATCCCACGCAAAGTAGCTGTTCGATGCCCAGAGCTGCTCGACCTCGGGGGCGGTCAGGCCAAAGATGGCCTCGTTCTCGCGACCGGCCAGGTCGGCGATCTCGATGTTGGCGCCGTCGAGGGTGCCCAGCGTAATGGCGCCGTTCATCATGAGCTTCATGTTGGACGTGCCCGAGGCCTCCTTGCCGGCCGTGGAGATCTGCTCCGAGATCTCGGCGGCGGGGTAGATGAGCTGGGCGTTGCTCACGCGGAAGTTGGGGATAAAGCAGACCTTCATGACCTCGTTGACACGCGGGTCGTTGTTGATGACGTCGGCCACGGAGTTAATAAGGCGGATGGTCTCCTTGGCAAAGGTGTAGCTCGAGGCAGCCTTGCCGCTAAAGATGAAGGTCGTCGGCGTCACGTGGAAATTGGGATCGGCGATGCGACGGTTGTAGATGTCCATCACCTTCATGATGTTCATGAGCTGGCGCTTGTAGGCGTGGAAGCGCTTTACCTGAACATCAAAGACGGTGTTGGGGTCAATGACCAGACCGGTCTCGGCCTTAACGTAGGCGGCAAGGCGCTCCTTGTTGGCGCGCTTGGAGGCACCCACGGCCTTCAGGAACTCGGTATCGTTCTGGAAACTTTTAAGCTTCTCAAGCTCAAAGGCGTCCTTAAGCCAGCCGTCGCCAATGGCCTCGGTCACGAGCTTGGCATAGGTTGGGTTGGCCTCGGCAAAGAAGCGACGGTGCGAGATGCCGTTGGTCTTGTTGTTGAACTTCTCGGGCGTTAGGGCGTAGAAGTCCTTGAGCACGATGTTCTTGATGATGTCAGAGTGGATCTTGGCCACGCCGTTGACGCTATGGCTGCAGATCACGGACAGGTTGGCCATGCGAATCTCGCCGTCCCATAGGATGGCGGTCTGGCGCAGACGCTCCTGCCAGCCCTCCTGCGTGGTGTCAAACGACTCATGCCAACGACGGCTGATCTCGTCGATGATCTGGTACACGCGGGGGAGGAGCTTGGAGAACATGCCGATGGGCCACTTCTCCAGGGCCTCGGGCAGGATGGTGTGGTTGGTGTAGCTCACGACCTGCGTCACGATGTTCCAGGCGTCGTCCCACTCGAGCTTCTTCTCGTCGATCAGGATACGCATGAGCTCGGGTCCGCACATGGCAGGGTGCGTGTCGTTGGTGTGGATGGCCACAAACTGCGGCAGCAGCTCCCAGTTCTCGCCGTGCTCCTTCTCAAAGGTGTCGAGCAGGCTGTAGATGCCGGCCGAGACAAACAGGTACTCCTGCTTCAGGCGCAGCAGACGGCCGTGCTCGCCGGCGTCGTTGGGGTAGAGGATGGCGCTGATGGCCTCGGCCTCGGCGCGCTCGGCATCGGCCAGGGCATAGTCGCCTCGGTTGAAGGCCTCAAGGTCAAAGTGCTCCTCGACCGGCTCGGCGGCCCAGACGCGCAGCTTGTTGACGGTCTCGCCGGCATAGCCCACGACGGGGATGTCATAAGGGACGGCCAGGATGTCCTGCGTGTCCACCGTGCGGTAGAACGTGCGACCGTTCTCCTCAAAGCCCTCAACGTGGCCACCAAACTTGATGGTCACGGCCTTGTCCTGACGGCGGACCTCCCAGGGATAGCCGTGGGTAAGCCACTCGTCGGTGGCCTCGACCTGGCTGCCGTTGACGATCTCCTGCTTAAACAGGCCGTAGCGGTAGCGCATACCGTTGCCGTAGCCGGCAATGCCCTCGGCTGCCATCGAATCCAAAAAGCATGCGGCCAGACGGCCCAGGCCACCGTTGCCCAGCGCCGGATCGGGCTCCTGGTTCTCGATGACGGACAGGTCAAAGCCCATGTCGTCGAGTGCCTCGGCGACCATGTCGCGCACGCCAAAGTTGAGCAGATAGTTGTCGAGCAGGCGGCCGATCAAAAACTCGATCGAGAAGTAGTACACGCGCTTCTTGCCCTCGGCGGTGGCGCGGGCGTCACTCTTGGTGGCAACGGTGCGTGCCTTCTCGGCCACGAGCTTGGCCAGGGCATTAAAGCGGTCGAGGTCGCTGGCGGCCTCGACGCTCTTGCCACTGATGCTCATGACAGCATCGCGATAGAGCTCGGTAAACTCCTGCTTGTTGTCGAAGATCTTATTCATACGTTCCTTTCCCCCGGGGATGTTTCTCCCGGAACGGTTTTGACTTGTATCCTACGCCCCCGCGGGGCGGGTGATTACAGCTGTAACGGCTTTGTTACGCATCCTTGCCGGATGCTTTAACAGCGCCTGCCTTAGCCTTGGGAGCAGCCTTTTTATTGGTTGCCTTCTTGGCCTTGGTCCTAGCCGTAGCCTTGGCAGCGGGCTTGGCGGTCTTCGCCTTAACCGGAGCCTTCTTGGCAGCCGCGGGCTTGGGCTTTACCGAGGACGTGCGCTTGCGCGTCGCCTTCTTGGGGGCCTCATCCACGGGCGGCTTATAGCTGCTGGGGCCGCGGCGCTTAAGCACCACGCCTGCCAGGCCGGGCACCTTAATCTCGATGGAGTCCATCTGCCCGTTCCAGGGATAGGGCTCACTCGAGCAGGTGTGGGGCTCCTCACCGGCGTATCCGCTGCCACCAAACTCGGGACGGTCGGAATCGAAGATGACCTCCCAGTCACCCTCGCGCGGCACGCCCACGCGGAAGCTCTCGTAGCTCGCAGGGTCAAAGTTGATCAGGATCACCAGATCGTCGTCGATGTCCTCGCCCTGGCGAACAAAGCTCACGATGGACTGCTTGGAGTTATCCGCATCGATCCAGGTAAAGCCGTCGTCGGTGTAGCCGCGCTCGTACAGGGCGGGCTCGGCGGTGTACAGGTGGTTGAGCGCCTTGATAAACGCCTGATGATGCTTGTGAGTCTCGTACTCCTCGGTCAGGAACCACTGGATGGACTCGTAGTAGCGCCACTCAATAAACTGGCCGATCTCGTTGCCCATAAAGTTAAGCTTGGCACCGGGATGCGTCATCTGGTAGAAGGCGAGCGTGCGCAGGCCGGCAAACTGGCGCCACCAGTCGCCCGGCATGCGGCCGATGAGCGAGCACTTGCCGTGCACGACCTCGTCGTGGCTCAGCGGACAGATAAAGTTCTCGGTAAAGGCATACATAATGGAGAACGTGAGCAGGCCGTGGTTGCCGGGGCGCCACGGAAAATCGGTCTGCATGTAGTGCAGGGTGTCGTTCATCCAGCCCATGTCCCACTTGTAGTGGAAGCCCAGGCCGCCGTCCTGCGGCGGATAGGTCACGAGCGGCCACGCGGTGGACTCCTCGGCCATCATCATCACGTCGGGGTAGTGCGCCTCTACAGCGCAGTTGACCTGACGGATAAACGCGCTGGCGTCCAGGTCCTCCTCGGTACCGTACTTGTTGAACTTCTTTTGGCCCGGATCGTCGATGCCAAAGTTGAGGTACAGCATGCTGGACACGCCGTCCATGCGAATGCCGTCCACGTGGAAGTTCTCGAGCCAGTACAGCACGTTAGAGACCAGGAAGGAGCGGACCTCGCCGCGGGCGAAGTCGAACTTGTGCGTGCCCCAGTTGGGGTGGATCTCGTGCTCAAACAGCATGTGGCCGTTAAAGGTGGCAAGGCCGTGGGAGTCGGCGCAAAAACCGCCGGGCACCCAGTCCATGATCACACCGATGCCCGCCTCGTGGCACGCATCGATAAAGTGCATGAGCTGCTGTGGGTTGCCATAGCGCGACGTTGCAGCATAGTAGCCAGTCGTCTGGTAGCCCCAGGAGCCATCGAAGGGATGCTCCATAAGCGGCATGACCTCGATATGCGTGTAGCCCATGTCGCGCACGTAGTCCACGAGCTCCACCGACAGGTCGTCGTAGGTGTAAAACTCGCCGCGCTGCGCGGGGAAGGGATCCATGGGGCCGGGGTAGTTGCCGTACTCGTCCGGCTCGCCCTGCGGTGCGTCGCCGTGGCGCTTCCACGAGCCAATGTGCACCTCGTAGATGTTAAGGGGCTGCGACATGTGGTTATGGCTCGCACGGCGCTTAAGCCACGCGGCGTCGTTCCACTGGTAGCCATCGAGGGTCCACAGCACGCTGGCGGTACCCGGAGGGCACTCGGCCTTAAAGGCATACGGATCGGCTTTGCAGAGCTTCTCGCCCTCGTTGGTCTCGATGAGATATTTATAG
>WGSQ01000076.1 GCA_014871605.1 Collinsella sp.
GTTCGATGCTGCCGATTGTGCGGTGCTGCTGGGCACCCAGATGATCGCCAAGGGCCTCGACTTTCCCGAGGTCACGCTCGTGGGCGTGGTCAACGCCGATTTCGCCCTCAAGCTGCCGGACTTCCGCGCAGGAGAGCGCGCCTACGACCTGCTGGAGCAGGTTGCGGGCCGCGCCGGCCGCGGCGATCGCCCCGGCGAAGTTATCATCCAGACCTACCTGCCCGAGGATCCGGTCATTCGCGCCGTCGCTGAGCACGACCGTTCGATCTTTACCGACTACGACCTGGACCAGCGCCGCGACGCGCTGTACCCGCCGTTTGTTCGCCTGGTCAATATCTTGGTGTGGTCGGCGAACCGAGACGACGCGCAGGACTACATCGGGCGCATTGCAAAGCTGCTTAAGCGCCGTTGGCATGCCGCCGCGCCCGACTTTTTGCGGGCGGGGAGTGCCGTGCCGCAGGTGCTGGGCCCGGCTTCGTGTGTAATCGAGAGAGCCAAGGACCGTTATCGTTTCCACCTGCTTGTGAAGTCGCCCGTGGGGTACCATGTCTCTGATGATATCGACGCCTGCCTCAAAGAGGTGGGCTCTGTGCGCGGCGTGAGCGTGAGCGTTGACGTCGACGCCTATGATTTGATGTAACAACTCGAAAGGATGGCCATGGAAGCCAACGGAATCGTACTGTCGCCCGACCCTCGTCTGCGCCAGGAGTGTGCCGTCATCGAGGAGATTACCCCTGCGATCGAGGCGCTTGCCGAGAAGATGAAGAAGATGATGTTCGACAACGGCGGTTGCGGCCTGGCCGCCCCGCAGATCGGTGAGCTCATTCAGCTCGTCACCATCGACTGCGACTACAGCGACAAGAACGACTACGATCCGTACGTGCTCATCAATCCTGTGATTGTCGAGCAAAGCGACCATCTCGTTCCGTTTAGCGAGGGCTGCCTGTCCATCCCCGGCATTAGCTGCGAGATCGAGCGTCCCGACCATGTCGTCGTCGAGGCGTATGACCTGTATGCCAACCTGATTCGCTATGAGGCCACGGGCGATCTGTTCTGCGTGTGCCTGCAGCACGAGATCGACCACCTACACGGCAACACCATGTTCGAGCGACTGAAGCCTATGCAGAGGCTCAAGGCTGTCAAGGAGTACCAGGACGCCCTGGCCCGCGGCGCTCGACCGGGCGAGACGGAGTAGGTTTGTCCGTCCCCGGGGCACCCGCCTATATCATCCCGTGCTCAAACATTCTCGCTGCGCTGCGAAACTGCGCGCGGGATGATATAGGCGGGTGCCCCGGGGACTACGTTAACGCTGCTTGTCTCGCCCGGGTGCCGTGGGCCAGGGAGGGGCGTCTTCGCTGATAATTGCTTTGTTGGAAGAGCTGCTTTTATTGCGGCTCTTTCTTTGGTTTTGGGTATATTTGTTTTTGTTGGACTGTTCTGGCGGCTGGGTGCGTTTGCGACCCGGAACGCTTTTGTTTTGTAGCCGTCTCGGCTCGTTATTGAGAGGAGACTAACTTTTATGCGTATTGTGTTTATGGGTACGCCTGATTTTGCTGTGCCTTCGCTGACTTCGCTTGTTGCGGCTGGCAACGAGATTGCGCTTGTTGTTACTCGTCCTGATGCTGTTCGTGGGCGCGGTAAGAAGCTTGAGCCTTCTCCTGTTAAGGCCAAGGCACTGGAGCTTGGCCTGCCGGTTGTTGAGGCTAATCGTATGACGCCTGAGGTTGTTGAGGCGCTCCAGGCTGCCCAGGCCGATATTTTCTGTGTGGCTGCCTATGGCTGCATTTTGCCTGATGAGGTGCTGCATATGGCTCCGCTTGGTATTGTGAATGTTCATGCTTCGCTCCTGCCGCGTTGGCGTGGCGCTGCTCCTATTCAGCGTGCGATTCTCGCTGGTGATGAGGTTGCTGGCGTTTCCATTATGCGCATTGGGCATGGCGTGGATACTGGTGCTTATTGTGCTCAGGCTTCCACGTCGGTTGCCGGTAAGCATGCTGAGGCGCTGACCATGGAGCTTGGTGAGCTTGGCGGCAAACTGCTTGCCGATACGCTTCCTTCTCTTGCAGATGGCACCGCCGTGTGGACTGAGCAGGATGAGTCGCTCGTCACTCATGCTGCCAAGATTTCCAAACTGGAGATGCGTCTAGATCCGCAAATGGCGGCGCTTGATTGCGTGCGTCATGTGCTGGCCTCATCCGATACCGCGCCCGCCCGTTGCGTGATTGCCGGCAAGACCGTGCGCGTGCTCGATGCTGCGCTGGCCGATGTTTCGCTTGGCGAGGGCGCTGTTGACGTTAAGAACAAGCGTGTGTACCTTGGCCTTTCCGATGGCTCGGTTGAGTTGCTCGAGGTTAAGCCCGATGGCAAGCGTGCTATGGCCGCTTCTGCTTGGGCTGCTGGCCTGCAAGGCGCCGATCTTATCTGGGGTGTTTTGTCATGAGCAAGCTGTCTCCCGCACGCAAGCTTGCGCTCGATGTGCTGATGGAGGCCGATCGCCGCGGTATGTATGCGCGTGATGTGCTGTCCTCTCGCGCATCGGCCAAGGCTATTGACCAGCGCGATTCCGCATTTGCCGCCCGCCTGGCGCTCGGTGTTGCCGCCACGCAGGGTATTTTGGACGAGCTGCTCGATCAGTTTCTCGATAAGCCGAAAAAGGTTGCGCCGCGTGTTCGCATGGCGCTTCGTATCTCGGCCTTCGAGATGCTCTATCTACATACGCCTGGCCGCGTTGCGGTGAGTCAGGGCGTTGAGCTGGTGCGCAGCGGAGCTAAGTCTGCCTCAGGTTTGGCCAATGCCGTGCTGCATAAGGTCGCGGACAACGTTGAGGACTTTGCTACTGCGTCCGATGTGGATGAGTCTGAGCGACGCTTGGTTCGTCTGTCGCGCCTGATGGGTCTGCCGCGTTGGCTGTGCGCTCGTATTATGGCTTCGTTTGACACACCGGAGGGCGCGCTTAACTTTGCCGGCAATCTGGCCCCCGCGCCGCTGGCCCTGCATGAGAACGCCTTTGCGACCAAGCCCGATCCGTATATCTCGCAGCTCGTCGCGCCTGTCTTTCCGGGTTGCCATGCCCCGGTTGATGCCCAGGTTACCGTTGCTTCGGGTGTATTTGAGCGTGCTGCCGCGGTGGCCTCGGACCTTAACGCGCAGCTCATCGCCACAGCTGCCACGCGCCCTGGTAGCTGCCTTGAGATTGGTGCCGGTCGTGGCACCAAGACCTATGTGATGATGTGTCAGGCCAAGCGTGCCGGCTACGACCGCCAGCACACTGCACTCGATTTGCACGACCGCAAGTGTGACCAGAATCTCGCGCGCCTGCATAAGGCCGGTATTCAGGGCGTCCGTACGGTTTCGGGTGATGCCTGCGAGCTTGATGAGGTGCTCACATCGTTTGATGCCATGCTTGGCGAGCCGGTTAAGTTCGACACGGTTTTTATCGATGCGCCGTGCTCTGGCACCGGAACCATGCGTCGTCATCCCGAGCTTCCGTGGCGTCTGACCGAAAACGATGTGACGGTTGAGCTGCCCAAACTGCAGCTGTCGATGCTCAAGGAAGCCGCCGCGCGCGTGGCTGCCGGCGGCGAGCTCATCTATGCGACGTGCTCGGTCTTCGACGAGGAGAACACGCAGGTGGTGGATGCTTTCCTGAACTCTCCCGAGGGTGCCGGCTTTAGCGTCGCACCGCTCTCCGAGGCGCAGATCCTGCAACTTCCCGAGTTCGAACAGGCTAAGAAGCTCGTCTCTGTACGCCAGAACGATCGAGGCCTCTTCCAAAGCGTGCCGGTAAACGCCGACTCCTACGACGGCCACTTCTGTGCTTGCCTGGTCCATAAGTAACAACTAAGTTGCGGTGAAATAGGGATTGAATAGTGGCTTCTACCCGCCAAACAGTCCTTATTTCACCGCAACTCATAAGGAAACCTGGGTAGCTAAAGAAGCAGCCCCGCGATCGGTGTCGGTCGCGGGGCTGCTTGGTTTCTAGTGATTATGCGGGCAGTTGGCGCAACAGCCGCTGGTGGCGCTGGTGCTGGAGCCGCCACTGCGCTGGTCGGTGTTGTAGAAACCGCTGCCGTCGAACTTAATGCCGCTGGCCGAGAACGTCTTGGATGCCGGGGCGCCGCAGCTGGGGCATACGACCTCGGGCGTCTCGGACATGGGGTGTTCAACCTCAAACACGTTGCCGCAGCTCGTGCACTTGTAATCGTAGCGCGCCATAATACTTCCTTTTCAGCACAAAGCGGGCAGATCGCTCTGCCCGCAAAAATTCAAACAGCTGTAACTGTACCCTATATCGGGGGTTTTATCACGCTTCGCCCCAGAATCTATGCGTGCTGCGCAGGAGCTTCGCAGTTTTCTTTTCGGCCGCCACAATGTCGGTTTCCTGCGCCTGCCATGTCCAGTTGCCTGTGGCCACACCCGGCACGTTCATACGTGCATCGTCGCCCAGCCCCAGTATGTCCTGCAGCGGCATCATCACGAGCGGGGCATCGCTTGCCAGGGCATTGCCCATGAGCTCGTTTGCCAATTCAATGCCGCTCGGCTCGTCGCCGCCCGTAAAGGAGTGCGTGCACCAGCCGACAAGCGTCGAGGTGTCGTGCGTCGAGGTGTACAGGATCTTGCCCGGTGTGGGATGAATTCCGCAGCGAACGTCGTAGTCGCTAAACTCCAGCACGTCCATGCCGGGGAAACCGCAGGTCGAAGCCATGGCGCGAACGCCAGGCGTCAGATAACCCAGGTCCTCGGCAATAAAGTTGAGCGGACCCAGCTCGTCGTAGGCGGTCTGGAACAGGTCCTTGCCCGGGCCTGCGAGCCAGCGGCCGTCGGCACAGGCCTTGCCGGCGGGGATGCTAAAGTAGCTGTGGAAGCCCAGAAAGTGGTCCAGGCGCACGCGGTCGTAGAGTGCGAACGCGCGGCGCAGACGGTCGAGCCACCAGCGATAGCCGTTCTTCTTCATGTGATCCCAGCGGAAGGTGGGGTTTCCCCACACCTGGCCCTCGGGCGCAAAGTTGTCGGGCGGCGCGCCCGAAATCTCAATCGCCTTGCCGGTGTCGGACAGCCAGAAGTTCTCGGGCTCGCTCCACGCGTCGGCCGAATCGTCCGAGACATACATGGGGATATCGCCGATGACCTCGATGCCCTTCTTGTGTGCATAGTTCATGAGCTCGCACCAGGCAAGGTCAAAGCGATACTGCATGTACGCCTGCAGTTCGGCCTCGTCGTGGAAGCGCTTGTCATCGATCAGGTGCTCGTTGTAGCGCGCGACATCCGCCGGCCAATCGTGGCGCGACTCGCCTTCAAAGTACTTCTTAACGGCCATGTAGACGCAGTACTTCTCGAGCCAATCCGCGTTGCGATGTTTAAACGCGGTGTATAGCGGGTCGGCATCCTCGCCGCCGCGGGCCTTCCAGGTGACGAAGTCGGTAGCCAGCTCCTCGTGGCTCTCAGGCAGCAGGTCGATATTTCCTGCAAAGGCAGAGGGACCGGCATAGGGGGAGCGGAAGAAGTCCGTCGGGTTGACGGGCAGGACCTGCCAGTAGCGCATGCCCATGGCAGCCAGATGGTCGATAAAGCGACGCGTGGGTGCACCGATTGTGCCGGGCTTGCCGTCATCGGTCGGCACCGAGGTGATGTGGCACACGACGCCCGCGCCGTGATCGAGCGGCTCCTGCAGGCGCTTCTCGGCATGGTGATAGATGATCGAAGAGCCCAGCGGGTACAGGTCGAGCGTAACCGTTCCGTTGTGGATCTCGCACCCGTGGCCGCTGATCACGTCGCTTGCGCATTCGCCGAGCGCCGGAATCGTCACGCAGTGCGAATTGCGCAGACTGCGGTTGATGATAACCGTAGCGGCCTCGCCGTCTTTGCCCGTGCGGGTGTATGCCAAGACGTCGTCGTTGAGCGCAAAGGCCTTGATCTCGCCATCGACCATAAAAGGCAGCGCGCGGCGTACGGCAGATGCGTTCTTAACGATGGCTAGCGTATCGAAGTCGTGCAGGTCTTCCTTCATAGGCAGCGTGCGGCGGTTGCCCGGATCGGTGAGGCCCTCCAGGCCGTACTCATCGCCATAATAGATCGAGGGCACGCCCGGGAAGGTCATCTGCATGAGCGTCGCCAGCCAAAAGCGGCTCTTGGCCAGGCCCATGGAGTTCTCGTCCAAGCGCCACTTGCTGCGCTCGCTCTCGGGCAGCTGCGACTCATCGGGGCCGCCGCCGAGCACCGATATAATGCGCGGGCGGTCGTGGCTCGAAAGCAGATTGAGTGCGCAGGATAGGGCCTCGCGCGGGTAGTTCTCGCGCAGGGTCTCGATATCCTCGGCAGCCTGGTAGGCGTTCTTGTAGCCCATCAAAAAGCCGATGACCATGTCGCGGAAGGGGTAGTCCATGGCAGAATCTAGCTCGGAGCCCTGCAGGTAGCGGCGTAGATGGCCATAGCTGATCTTGTTGGAGGCGTCTTCCCAGACCTCGCCGAGCAGCAGCGCGTCGGGCTTCTCTGCGAGCACGGCCTTTTTGATCTCGGCCAGGAAGTCGTCTGAAAGCTCGTCGGCCACGTCCAGTCGCCAGCCATGGGCGCCAGCGCGCAGCCATTTACGGATGACGCCGTCCTTGCCCAGAAGCTTTTCACGGACGAGCTCGGAATTCTCGTTGATGGCGGGCATGTTGCCCACGCCCCACCAGCAGTCATACGAACCGTCCTCATGGAAGTAAAACGCATCGCGCCACGGCGAGTTCTCGCTCTGCCACGCACCGACGTCGGGATAGTTGCCGTAGCGGTTAAAGTAGATCGAGTCGTCGCCCGTATGGTTGAAGACGCCGTCCAGGATAATGGAAATGCCGAGCTTCTCGGCCGCCTCGCACAGCTCCGTAAAGTCCTGCTCGGTGCCCAGAATCGGGTCGATCTTGGTGTAATCGGCCGTGTCGTAGCGGTGGTTGCTCGCGGCCTCAAAGATGGGGTTGAGGTAGATGGCTGTAAAGCCCAGCTCGGCAATGCGAGGTAGGTCTTCTTGGATACCCTTGAGCGAACCGCCGTAGAAGTCCCAGGTCTTGATGGAGCCGTCTTCGGCACGCTCGTACACGGGTGGCTCGTTCCAGTCCTCGACCATGCGGCGCTGGATTCCGTTGCGCGGCTTTTCGACCTCTGCCAGCGTGCGCTTGCGCCAGTTTTCGTCGCGGGCGTAGCGATCGGGGAAGATCTGGTAGACCATACCGCGCTCGTACCAGGTGGGACGGTTCTCGCGGTGCTTGTAGACGGTAATCTGGAACGACGGGACCTCGGCGTAGTTGTAAGTTACGCCCTCGCCACCGGTGCGACCCTGTGGTGCGCCTAAGCGGACCTCGGGCTGGCCCTCGATGTTGCAGATAAAGCTGTACCAGATAAGACAGGGCTCGGTGCACTCAAGCTCTGCAGTAAATATGCCGTCGCCCTCGTGCGTCATGGGATACAGAGACTCACCGATTTCATCGACCCAGGTACGCAGGGTAAGCGTTGCCTGGTTGGGGTCGGCATCCTCCAAAATCACCGAGAGCGAAACGGAAGTTCCAGTGGTCACAGCGCCAAACGGAATGCGAAACTGCGGCAGACGGCTGTTGTGTATCAATCTCATAATACGGTCCAGTTCAATAGAATCACGGCCTGCGGGCCATGGGCTTTACGCACAGGAAGTAAGTATATCTGTTGTACACAGGCTGTATAAACAACATCCGTTTACCATCGGCGAACGGTTGTCCTAGAAAATCGTTTTACCACCCAAATTATCGCGATTTTTAAAAACGTCTATACCGATACTATTTGTAGCCAAACAAAAGTACCCCGGTTTACTACGACGAATTGAATGATCTCAACCACGGTCATTTTCGTGATATTATCAGTGCAGGTAGAGGCGTTGCCAATTTCGTAGATTACCCGCCGTGGTCGGCTGGAGCCATTTTGTCGTAGTAAACCGGCCCTCTTTTTAATGGAGAAGTTCAACGCAAAAGAGGGCGCCTGGTTGGGGCGCCCTCTTTTGCGTTGAGGATTAAGTTTGAATCGTCCGGATTAGTGGCGCTTGCGGGTGGCCGTTGCCTTGCGAACGGAGGTCTTCTTGGTCGGAGCCTTTTCCTCGGCCGGAGTGGCGGGGGAGACCGGGGCCTCCTTGGCGGGCTCTGCCTTTGTCGTAGCCTTTGGAGCGGTCTTGACCTCGGCGGTCTTCGGCGCCGGCTCGGCCTTTACCTCGACCTTGGCCTCCGCCTTGGGAGCAGCAGCCTTGGTCGTGGCCTTTTTGGCCGTCGGCGTAGTGCGCTTGCGCGTGGTGGTCTTTGCGGCCGTCTTTGCCTCGGCAGCTGTCTCGGCCTTGGGCTCGGCGTGCGTCTTCTCGACTTTGCCGGCCGGCTTCGTGGCTGCCTTCGGGGTCGTCTTCGCAGCGGTCTTCTTCGTAGCAGCCTTGGTCGTCGTCGACTTCGTAGCCGTGGTCTTCTTGGCGGTCGTGGTCTTGGACGCAGCCGTCTTCTTGGCAGCGGTCTTGGCCGGAGCCTTTGCCGCTGGCTTAGTCTCGGCGGCGGCCTCGTCCTTTACCTCGGGAGCGACCTCGGCCTCGGTGGCCTTCTTGGCAGCGGCGGTCGTGCGCTTGCGCGTGGTC
>WGSQ01000077.1 GCA_014871605.1 Collinsella sp.
GTGGCCCTGCGCGCTTCGGCCTCTCCCGTGGTCCAAGCGCTCATCCGCGCCTGCGGCAGTCCCCTTGCCTGCACGAGCGCCAACACGCACGGCGCGCCTTCGCCGGCAAGCTTTGCCGCCGTCGAGGGTCGCATCCTGGAGGGGGTCGATGTTGCCGTCGACGCCGGTGAGACCCCGTGTCGCGACGCCTCGACCATCGTGTCGTTCCAGCACGGCGGGCTCCAGATCCTGCGCCAAGGCGCACTTCCCGCATCAGAGATCGAGCGGGTCCTGTCCGACCCGATGCAATAGAAAGGTGTAAGCGATGTCGTTGAATCTAGGTAGCCTGGGTATGGAAGACGCCTCGTTTAGCTTTGGCGGTTCCTACATCATGGCGCTCGACTGCGGCACTACCTCGGTACTCGCGACTATCGTCGACGAGTACGGCTGCATCGTCGCCCAGGCGCGTCGTAGCGTCAAAACCAGCTTCCCGCGCCCCGGCTGGGTGGAGCAGGATCCCACGGAGGTGCTTGCCAGCCAGATCGGCGTGATGATGGAGGTTCAGTTTAAGAGCGGCATCCATTCCGATCGCATCGCCGCCATCGGCATCTCCAACCAGCGCGAGACCACGGTGGTCTGGGACCGCGTGAGCGGCCAGCCCATCTATAACGCCATCGTATGGCAGTGCCGTCGTACCGCGCCGGCGATCGACGCGTTGGTTGAACAGGGTTGCGAGGAGCTGGTGCGCTCCCGCACGGGACTTACGCTTGACCCGTATTTCTCGGCCTCCAAGGTGCAGTGGATTCTCGACAACGTCGACGGCGCACGCGAGAGCGCGGCGGCGGGCGACCTCATGTTTGGCACCATCGACACCTGGCTCATCTACAACCTCACCGGCGGCCAGGTCTTTGCCACCGACTACACCAATGCCAGCCGCACGGCACTCTTTAATATCCATACGCTCGATTGGGACGACGACCTGCTGGCGCTCTTTGACGTTCCACGTTCCATGATGCCCGAGGTTCGCTGGAGCTCGGGCGACTACGGCCGCGTCGCGAGCGACATCATGACCAACATGCCGCCCATCATGGGCGTGGCGGGCGACCAGCAGGCATCGCTGTTCGGCCACTGCTGCTTCTATCCCGGCCAGACCAAAAACACCTATGGCACGGGCTGCTTTATGCTCATGAACACCGGCGACGAGATCGTCGAATCCAAGAATGGCCTGGTCTCCACCATCGGTATCGCTGCGGACGGCAAAGTCAGCTATGCGCTCGAGGGCTCTATTTTTGCCGCCGGCTCAACGATGAACTGGCTTCGCAACAACATGGGCATCATCTCGAGCGTGAGCGAGTCGGCACAACTCGCCGCTTCGATTAGCGACAACGAGGGCTGCTACTTCGTTCCCGCCTTTGCGGGTTTGGGCGCTCCCTGGTGGGACCCGCATGCCCGCGGTATCGTGTGCGGTCTGACCGGCGCCTCGAGCCGTGCGACCATCGTACGTGCCGCCTGCGAATCCATGGCATATCAGAGCTACGACGTGCTGCGCGCCATGGAGCAGGACGTGGGGCTTTCGATCGAGCGCCTGTCTGTCGATGGCGGTGCCTCGCGCAACGAGTTCATCATGCAATTCCAGGCCGACCTGCTGGATATCCCCGTGCTGCAATGCGAGACGGTGGAGACCACGGCAATCGGTGCCGCGTACTTGGCGGGTCTTGCCGTCGGCTATTGGGAAGACCTGGAGGAGCTGGAGCAAAATGCCCAGATCGTTAGGACCTTCCTTCCCCACATGTCCGCCGAGCGCCGCGAGCAAAACCTTGCGGGCTGGCGTGATGCAGTCAGGCGCTCGCTCAGCACCGCACAGTAGGGCTGCGATGGGCTGCTCGATACAACAAACCGCTAAACTAATGCATGGCGTGCGGCGGCAACATTGCTGCACGCCTTGTCAGCAAGGCCGTTTTGCGGCCGCAACGAAAGGGGCAATCAATCCATGACCGTCACCTACGATGCGTCCCGTGTGACGCTTGTCGACCACCCGCTCGTCCAGCACAAGCTGTCGATCCTGCGCGACAAAAACACCGGCACCAACCAGTTCCGCCAGCTCGTGCGCGAACTCGCGCTTTTTGACGGCTACGAGGCCATGCGCGACCTGCCCATGGAAGACGTCGAGGTCGAGACTCCCATCACCACCGCCATGTTTAAGCAGCTTGCCGGCAAGAAGCTCGCCATTGTTCCCATCCTGCGTGCGGGCCTCGGCATGGTCGACGGCATCCTCGACCTGGTGCCCTCCGCTCGCGTGGGCCACATCGGCATGGAGCGCGACGAGGTCACCCACGAGCCGCACGAGTATTACTGCAAGATGCCCAAGGATATCGACCAGCGCATCTGCCTGGTCGTCGACCCCATGCTCGCCACGGGCGGTTCGGCCGAGATGGCCATTAGCTACCTGCGCGAGCGCGGTGTCAAGGACATCCGCATGCTGTGCATCGTCGCGGCCCCCGAGGGCCTCAAGTCGCTGACTGAGAAGGATCCTGATGTGCATATCTATACCTGCGCCATCGACGACCATCTCAACGAGGCGGCCTACATCGTTCCCGGCCTGGGCGACGCCGGTGACCGCATCTACGGCACGCTCTAGTCGCTGGGCTAAGACGGCCGCGGCTGCAAATACGAAGAAACGGTGCGCGCGGATGAACAAAAGGCGACCGCGCGCACTCCTGTTAACGGACGTTTTGCCCTGCAGGGTTCGAGAAAAACGTATTACCGTACCTGCGGCATAAAGAAGGTCTTAAGAAAACGAACAGGTGCGTATTAACCGATGCTTTTTCGGTTGTACTTTAGCGATTGGCTCGTACAATAGTCACCAATGTTTGGCGGGAACTGTTCTGTGAAGCGTTAAAAAGGAAAGTGAGGACGCCAGTGTTTCAGATAGCCGATCTGCTCGCTATCGTTGCAGGCGCCATCGCGGGCGCAATTGCCTTCCTTCCCTTTGTCTTTACGCTCAAGCCGGTTCTTGACGATAAACAGAATGCGGACATGCTCAAGGGTATGGTGAGTCTGGCGGTCTCGGCAATCGCCCTGCTCGTCTTTACCTTGGTTGTGTTTGTGTTGTTCGGAGAGGCATTTCGCATGTTCCTCCTGGGCGAGGCGATCGGCTTCGTGGCCTTTATGGCCGCCTGCGCGGTTCGCGTCGCCAAGGCGCTGCGAGATCCTCATGAGGTCGAAAGGTAAGTCGTGGAAATTTTTGAAAAGCTGCCTGATGAGATTAATCATCTGGTCAGCGAGTTCAGCTCCACCCCTGTCGTGGGCGATCTGAGCTGCGGCATCACGCAGTACTCGTTTTGGCTGATCGTCTCCACGATCGTGCTCCTGATCGTCCTGGCCGTGTTCAAGAAGAAGCAGACCCTGGTTCCCAAGGGCTTCTTCGTCAACGGTTTCGAGTACATCATCGAGTACGTCGAGAACGATATCGGCAAGGGCGTCGTGGGTGAGAACTGGAAGAAGCACTTCCCGTTCCTGTGCTCGCTTTTCCTGTTCATCCTGATCAATAACATGATCGGCCTGATCCCGGGAATGAAGCCCGGCACCGGTGCAATCGGCTCCACCGCCGCGCTCGCCATCTTCGCCTTCGTGTACTTCATCTACTACGGATGCAAGGCTCACGGCGTGATCGGCTACATCAAGAGTCTCGCCCCGCAGGGCGTGAGCTTCCCGATGAACGTGCTCGTGTGGGTCGTCGAGCTCTTCTCGACCTTCCTGCGCCTCATCACGCTTGCCGTCCGTCTGTTCTGCAACATGTTCGCAGGACACGTGGTCATGGGCTCGTTCGCCATCATGGCGAGCATGTTCATGCAGCCGCTGCTTCAGCAGGTTTCCGCGGCCCACGCCGTCGGCGCCCTGCCTTCGCTGGCCTGGCTTGCCATCCTCATCCTGATCTATGCGATCGAGCTTGTGGTCGGCACCATCCAGGCTTACGTCTTCACGGTCCTTACCGCCGTGTATGTCTCCGAGGCAGAGGAGGTCGCGGAGGAGGAGTAGTCTTCCGTTCGCGCCTTAAAGGTAAGGCAATTCGTTAAACCGCCGGTGCCCGTACCCATGGAGCCCGGCAGTTATAAAAAGGTTATCCTGCGTGAAATAAGACACGCACGACAAAGGAGGAATCGTGGGAGTTATCGGTTACGGTCTCGGTGTTATCGGCGCTGGTCTTGCTATCGGCCTGTCTGCTCTGGGTGCTACGGGTGCTATGGCCCGTCAGCCTGAGGTCCAGGGCCGCGTGTTCACCGTCTTCATCATGGGCTCCGCCTTCGGCGAGGCTCTGGCTCTGATCGGCTTCGTTGTCGCGCTGATCGTTAAATAGCACGGAGCGTCAAGTATGAATCTTTCATCCCAGAAGAGCGCGATCGCACTCTCCGCGTCCGCGGCCGCGCTGCTCATGCCGGTTTCCGCGTTCGCTGAGGACGGCGCTGCCGGTGCGGACATCCTCATCCCTAAGATGGCGGAGTTCATCCCGGCGCTTATCGCCTTCCTGATTATCTGGATCGTGCTGGCCAAGGTCGCCCTGCCGGGCATCATGAAAACCATGGAGGAGCGCGGCAAGAAGATCGAGGAGAGCCTCGACGAGGCCGAGAAGACCAAGCAGGAGGCCATCGCCAAGCGCGCTGAGTCCGACTCGATCGTCACCGACGCCCGTCGTCAGGCTGCCGACATTGTTCTCGAGGCCCGTAAGGACGCCGAGTCCGAGCGCGCCCGCATTATCGAGGCTGCTCACAAGGAGGCCGAGGAGATCATCGCCAAGGCTCATACGACCGTCGAGGACGAGCGCAAGTCCATCTACGCCGGTGCCGCGAGCTCCATCGCCGACCTGTCCGTTGCCGTCGCCACCAAGATCGTGGGCGAGGCACTCGAGGACGATGCCGAGCAGAAGAAGCTCATCGAGCGCTACATCCAGGAAGCAGGTAGCCTGAATGCCGACTAGCCGCTATCAGGACAAGGTGCTCGAGACCTACGCGCGCTCCCTTCTGGAAGCCGCTAAGGCCGAGAACCATGTGTTCGAGGACCTCGAGATGATCGAGCGTCTGGCTAGCGCCAGCCCCGAGATCATCGCCGTGCTCGACACCATGTCCAAGCGCGACCAGCTCGACCTTCTTCCCAAGGTGGCAGCTGCCTTTAAGTATGTTGCCGAGGAAGACGAGGATGTAGTGGGCGTGACCGTCACCACGGCGATCCCGCTCGACGACGAGCTGCGTCAAACCATCACTAAGAAATGCGAGCAGGACTTCGGCCGCAAGGTATTCCTTATCGAGCAGGTCGACCCGTCTATTGTGGGCGGCCTGGTGCTCGAGGCCCGCGGCGAGCGTCGTGACATTTCCGTCAAGACGCAGCTGCGCATCGCGCAGGAGACCCTCGCAAACTCTGCTAATTCGTACGGAGGTGAAGCCTAATGTCCGAAACCCTCAATGCCCAGGATATCGCCAAGAAACTGCAGGAGCAGCTCACGAGCCTCTCCGCGACGGTCGATACGCATGAGGTTTCAACGGTCGACGAGGTAGGCGACGGCATCGCGCGTGTCTCCGGCCTCAAGAGCGCCATGGCAGGCGAGCTTCTGGAGTTCAAGAGCTCCGATACCGGTGAGACCGTCTTCGGCCTTGCCCAGAACCTTGACCGTGACGAGGTCGGCGCCGTTCTGTTTGGTGCCGTCGACTCCATCAAGGAAGGCGACGAGTGCCGCACCACTGGCCGCATTATGGATATCCCCGTGAGCCGCGCCATGCTCGGCCGCGTCGTCAATCCGCTCGGCCAGCCCATCGACGGCCTGGGCGACATCGTCGCCACGCACCGTCGCCCCATCGAGTTCAAGGCCCCCGGCGTCATCGACCGTACCCCGGTGTGCGAGCCGGTTCAGACCGGCCTGTTGGCCATCGACTCCATGGTGCCTATCGGCCGTGGTCCGCGTGAGCTCATCATCGGCGACCGTAAGACCGGGAAGACCGCCAACGCCATCGACGCTATCCTCAATCAGCGCGGCAAGGGCATGGTCTGCATCTATGTCGCCATCGGCCAGAAGGCCTCCACGGTTGCCAACATCCGCGAGACCCTCGCTCAGCACGGTGCGCTCGACTACACCATCATCGTTTCGGCCACCGCTGCCGATTCCGCCCCTATGCAGTACATCGCGCCTATGGCCGGTGCCGCTATCGGCGAGTTCTTCATGTACAACGGCGAGGACGGCAAGCCCGCCAGCGAGACCAACCCCGGTGGCCACGTGCTCGTCATCTACGATGACCTGTCCAAGCAGGCTGTGGCCTACCGTCAGATGTCGCTGACGCTGCATCGTCCGCCCGGACGCGAGGCCTATCCTGGCGACATCTTCTACCTGCACTCTCGCCTGCTCGAGCGTGCAGTCAAGATGTCCAAGAAGAACGGTTACGGCTCCATGACGGCTCTGCCGATCATCGAGACCCAGGACGGCGACGTCTCGGCCTACATTCCGACCAACGTCATTTCCATTACCGATGGTCAGATCTACCTGCAGTCCGAGCTCTTCTTCCAGGGCCAGCGCCCGGCAGTCGACGTGGGCATTTCCGTGTCCCGCGTCGGTGGCGACGCGCAGACCAAGGCTATGAAGCAGGTCGCCGGCAACCTCCGTCTGGACCTCGCTTCGTACCAGGAGCTCGCCGGCTTTACGCAGTTCGGCTCCGACCTCGACGAGGCTACTCAGAAGCAGCTGACCCATGGAGCCCGCATGACCGAGCTTCTGAAGCAGCCGCGTTACAAGCCGTTTGAGGTTGGCGAGCAGATCGTTACGCTGTTCGCTGGCAACGAGGGCTTCCTGGATGACCTGGAGATCGCCGACGTGCTGCCTTTCCGTGCCGAGCTCATCGAGTACATGGACAATGGCTTTGGCTCGCTGCTCGACAAGGTTCGCGCCAAGAAGATCGATGATGACACCAAGGCTGAGCTCTTGCGCGTCATCGGCGACTTCAAGCAGCAGTTCATGGCCAAGCACCATTCGGATGTTTCTGGATCAGAGGAGAACTAAGCCCCATGGCCAACCTTCGCGACATTAAGAAGCGAATCTCCTCGGTTACCACGACCAAGCAGATCACGCGCACGATGGAGATGGTCTCTACGGCCAAGATCCGTCGTGCCCTCGATCGCTCCAAGCAGGCCGAGCCCTATAAGGAGGCGCTGACCGACGTCATGTTGACGGTCGCCGGCGACGCCTCCTGTTCGGGCACCGATCCCATGCTGCAGAAGCATGAGAGTGTCAAGCATGGCCTGATTGTCGTTATTGCCTCGGACCGCGGCCTTGCCGGCGGTTTCAATACGACGGTGGAGCGCACGGCCGAAAAGCTCGCCGCTTCTTGGGCGAACGACGGCATCGAGTGCGAGATCATCGCGTGCGGGCGTAAGCCGGCCACGTATTTCCGTGACCGCGCAAACGTCGTCATGCACTTTGAGGGCAACTCCTCTGAGCCCGATTTCAATCAGGCCCGCATGATCTCCTCTCATATCTGCGATGCGTATCGTGCCGGTGAGCTTGACCGTGTCGAGCTTGTCTACCACCACGCCAAGAACCGCGTGGATCAGGAGCTTCGCGTCGAGCATCTGTTGCCGCTCGACCCCGAGATGATCGCTATGGCCCACGGTCCGCGTAAGAACGAGACCGACGCCCCTAAGCGCATCTCGTCCACGTTCGAGTTCGTGCCCTCTCCCGAGCATGTTCTCGGCAAGCTTGTACCGTCTTATATCCTGACGGTCATCTACCAGGCCCTGATCGATTCGGCGGCTGCCGAGCAGGGTGCACGCCGCAAGGCCATGCACTCCGCGACGGAAAACGCCACCGCGATCATCTCGACCCTTACCCGCACGTATAGTCGCGTGCGCCAGGCTTCGATCACGACCGAGATTAACGAGATCGTCGGCGGAGCCTCAGCATTGGAGGAACAGTAATGGCTAATAACACCGTAAAGCTTGCGGTCGAGGAAGCCACCAAGAAGACGACTGCCGGTGATGGTCGCATCGTGCGAATCATCGGCCCTGTCGTCGACGTCAAGTTTGACGGCGCGGTGCCCCCGATCTACAACGCGCTCACGGTCGAGGCCGAGACCCCGATCGGTCATCTGAGCACGATCCTCGAGGTCGAGAGCCAGCTTCCGGGCGGCGTCGTCCGCACGGTCGCCATGTCCTCGACCGACGGCCTGCAGCGCGGCCTCATCGCCACCGATACCGGTGAGCCCATGAAGATGCCCGTTGGTCCCAAGACGCTCGGCCGCATTTGGAACGTCATGGGCAAGCCCGTCGACGGCAAGCCCATGCCCGAGGTGGAGGAGTTCTACCCCATCCACCATGCAGCGCCCCGTTTCGACGAGCTCACCACCAAGACCGAGATCTTCGAGACCGGCATCAAGGCCGTCGACCTGCTCGAGCCCTACATCCGCGGCGGCAAGACAGGTCTGTTCGGCGGCGCCGGCGTCGGCAAGACCGTTCTGATCCAGGAGCTCATCAACAACCTCGCCCAGGAGCACGGCGGCACCTCGGTGTTCACCGG
>WGSQ01000078.1 GCA_014871605.1 Collinsella sp.
AGAGCGCTCCCGCAAACTGCCTCTTGACAACTTATAGGAGCGTCGGTTTTAATTTCGCGAATTTCGGAATGGTTGAGGGTAGTCGACTAAACGTAGTAGATAGGCCCCTTTCATGGCGACCGGCCCGATTCAAGGCTCAAGGTGGCCAGCTTCAACTGGCCACCCTCAAAGTTGCGGTGGAATAGTTCCTGGAAGAGGCATCTAAACCGGAAAACAGGAACTATTTCACCGCAACTGATAAGGGTGGCCTAGCGCAGGGAGCGCAGGCCGCCGGCATCCTTGTCGAGCACTGTAAAGCGCACGGCATCTAGGTGCTCCAAGATGCTGATGGCACGCTTGCGCGACACACCTAGGGCCTCGCGCAGGGCGCTCGTAGTGGCTGCGCCGCCGGCTGACTCAATGGCGGCGGCAACAAGCTCGCGCGTGTGGGCCTCGGCGGCAGCGGACAGGGCAACGTCGCGTTCGACCTTAACGATCGAGCGGTGGAGCGAAAGCTCGCGCAGAGCTCGCGGCATGGTGTCGCGATCAAGCTGAAGTTGCTCGCCTACCTCGGGCAACGTCGGCGCATCGAGGCCAGCTTCGTCCAGCAAGACAACGATACGTTCGCAGGCCTCGCGCACCACACGCGCCGCGGCGGCAGCGGAGTGCGGATCGAACACCTCGGCGCCCTCGGAGGCGCACACACCGCGCGAACAACCCTCGGAAATCAGGGCTGCGGCAATTGCATCGTCAGCGGTAGGCCAAGCAGCATGGGCAACGGCGCCGGGCGTAAAGCCCGTCTCCTTGGGAGCAGCCGCGTGCATGGCAGACAGGGTCGCCGCCAGCGTACCCATCGCGGCATCGAGCGCGGAGGTATCTACATACAGTGAGCCATCCGAACCAGCAAGCGCGCAAGCAGCGCCCTTCGCCACCAACTCGCGCAACGCTGCCCCAGCCTCACCGGCAACAAGATCGAGCGCCGCGGTAACATCGGCAGCCGCAACCGGCAGCGCTTGTAGCGCCAGCCACGCACCCACCGCGCCCGCAACATCTCCGGCCTCAAGCGCCGCGTACAGCACGCGCTCCCCCTCAGTAAGTTCGCGCGAACGGCGGCAACGCGACAGCAGCACACGGCCGCCGCCAATGAGCATGACCGGCGAATAGGACAGCACCACGGCATGGTCTCCAGCGCGCAGCGGCAGCGGCTCCTCCAGGCGTACTTGTACGGTACGGGTCTCGCCCACCGCCATGGGGGCCTCGCCCTCCATGAACATGATGCGACCGACAACCTCGGCCGTGCCGGCCATCACATGCACACGCGCACCCGACTCGAGCACACGCGGCTTGGCTCCCTCGCGACCCAAATACGTAAACGCCATCATAAATCGCATCGTCTGGCCAAAGCGGCCCGCCACGCCGAGCATCTCACCGCGATCGAGCGCGGCGACGGCATCGCCCACCAAGTTGAGCGCCACACGCTGACCGGGCAAGGCCCGCGGTGTATCGCCATGCACCTGAATCCCGCGCACGCGACAGACCGTACGCGACGGCAAGGCCATCAGCTCATCCCCCACCGCAACGGGCGCATCGTGCAACGTTCCCGTCACCACGGTACCGGCGCCCTTGATCGTAAAGCAGCGGTCGATGGGCAGACGCGGTGCGGCATCGCTCCGATCGGAACGGTCGCGGCAGGCATCCCAGCAGGCACTTACCTGCTCATCGAGCACCGCAAGCAGCCCGTCGATCCCCTCTCCCGTCTTAGACGACACAGGCACGATCGGCGCGTCCGCAAACACGGTACCCGACAAAAAGTCATCGACATCGAGCTCGGCAAGCTCGGTCATCTCGGCATCGGCCAGGTCGCACATCGTCAGCGCGACCACCATGTGTGTGACGCCCAGCAGCTCCAGCACATGCACGTGCTCGCGGGTCTGTGGCATCACGCCCTCGACGGCCGAAACCACCAGCACGGCCACGTCGATACCCGTGGCGCCCTGCACCATGGCGCGCAAGTAATGCGCGTGGCCCGGCACGTCGACCAGGCCGACGATCTTGCCACTCGGCAGCGCCAGCTCGCCAAAGCCAAGCTCAACGGTCATGCCGCGACGGCGCTCAACCTCCAGACGGTCGGGGTTTTTACCCGTCAGCGCCTCGATGAGCGCCGACTTACCGTGGTCGACATGGCCCGCCGTGCCAACGATAACGGGGCACTCCACCAGCGCTTGAACCTCACTCATCGGCGCGCCGCCTTGGCAACGCACGCGGCAAGCGTCGAGGCCGCAGTCTCGATATCGCGGTCCCCTACAAGCGTGCGTACGTCAAACAAAATGCGGTCGTGCGAGGTGCGCGTGACGACCGGCGTGTCGAAGTCCTGAACAAGCGAGCGCTTGAGCGCGTCGACCGTCAGGCGCTCGTCAACAAGGCGCACAGCGACGCACATCGTCGGCAGCTCGACGGTAGGCAGCGAACCGCCGCCGGGGGTCGAGGACTCCTCGACGATCTCCAGCTCAACGGCGCACGGGCAACCGGCCTTGTCGAGCCCCGCCGCCATAAGGTCGCGCAGCTTGTGCGCACGACGCTCCAGATGAGCCTGCGGAAGCGTAAGCATGCTGAGCACCGGAATGTCGCGATGGGCAACATCGGCGCCGTCCATGTAGATGCGTAACGTGGCCTCGAGCGCCGTCAACGCGAGCTTGCCCGGACGCAGGGCGCGCATGAGCGGATGTGCGCCACAGGCCTGGATCAGGTCGCGACGGCCCATGATAATGCCCGCCTGCGCGGCACCGAGCAGCTTATCGCCCGAGCACGACACGATATCGAGCCCGGCGGCAACCGAGGTCGGCGTGGTCTCCTCGCCGCCGCGAACCAGGATGTCGTCGGGCAGCAGCGCGCCCGAGCCCTGATCCTCGTAGAACAGCAAACCATGCTTGTGTGCCAGCGCGGCAAGCTCCTTGGAGCTCACTTCCTCGTGAAAGCCCTCGATGCGGTAGTTGGAAGGATGAACCTTTAAGATCATGGCCGTGCCGGGCGTGATGGCGCGCTCGTAGTCGGCCAGATGTGTGCGGTTGGTGGCGCCGACCTCGACGAGCCGGGCACCCGAGGCCTCCATGACATCGGGGATGCGGAAGCTGCCGCCGATCTCGACAAGCTCGCCGCGGCTGACGATGACCTCTTTGCCCGCGGCGTGGGTGACCAGCACCAGCAATACCGCGGCGGCGTTGTTATTGACGACGAGCGCGTCCTCGGCACCGGTGAGCGATCGGATCAGCTGCGCGGCATGCTCTTTGCGCGACCCGCGCGAGCAGTTGTCGACGCTGTACTCGAGCGTACTGTACCCGCGCGCGACCTCGGCCACGGCCTTTGCCGCCGACTCCGCGAGCGGGGCGCGGCCCAGATTGGTATGGATGACCACACCCGTGGCGTTGACGGCGGGGCGCAGGCTCGGCAGTGCGGAGCGATGCGCACGCCACTCGATGGCCGAGGCCAGCTCGCGCTTGGAACGCGGGGCGGCACCGGCACGAATCGCGGCGCGCTCCTCGTCGAGCTCGGCCGTCACGGCGGCATGCACCACCGCGTCGCAGGTCTCCCCCGCCGCCTTCACAACCGGCCACTCGGCAAGCAGCTCGTTGACGGAAGGAATGGCGCGCAGGCGGGCGCGTACCTCATCGGACATGTTCTGGCTATCGCTCATGTGCGACCTTTCAAAACCAAAGGTGAATCAATCGTTCGAACGTCAAACTATCAGCCAATTCGATCGGCTGAGTCAATCAATCGCTATTATCCTCGCGTGCCGCGATCTTTTCCACGCGAACGGCGTTTTCCTGGGTGAGCGCAGCGCCCGTCAACGGGTCCCAACGCAACGGCGTATGGTCGAGCGGACCCACGCCCAAGGCTTGAGCGCCACCGGTATCGGCGCCAAACGAACACCCGCCGGGAGCGGCCGAGGTGAAGATGCACGCCGGATGCAGAAACGGCGTCGTCTCCACGCGCACGCGGTCGCAGCCCATATCGCTCACGAGTTCGACGACCTCGCCGTCGGCGATGCCCATGTGCGCAGCAGCATCGGCATTCAGCTGCACGGCATCCAGGTCCGATCCAGCCTCGGCGGCACCTTGGGCCGCAAGCCTGCGCGAGGTGTGCGACTCAAAGGGACGGTTGCCGCTAATGAGGCGAAACATCCCCGGGCTAGGCTCCACCATGGGAGCGATCCAGTTGGGTACACGACCCAGGCCGGCTCGTTCCCATACGTTGCTTGCCAGCGCAATTTTGCCGCCATCCAAGGGAATCGCCGGCTCGCCCGTACGCGACGGCAACGCAACACCCGTGTCGGCCCAACCGCGCTCCTTGAGCTCGTCCAGATTGATCCCAAACGGTGCCACCTGGGCAGCCGCCAGATCGTCAGACGTAAACTGAAAGTACTCGCCCACGCCACACGCCTGCGCCAGACCGGCAAAGATCTCCCGACCGGGACGCGTGTCGTCATGCTGCACAGGCAGCACGGCGTTGCGGTAGAATACGCGCGCATCGTTGGCGCCTGTCACCGTTCCCACGCCGCGGTCAGCCTCCAGATACGTCACGTCGGGCAGCACGAAATCAGAAGCACGCGCCGTCTCGGACCAGCGAATATCAATCGTCACGAGCAAGTCGAGCTGCTGCAAAATACTCAACCAAGCCTGTGCATTGCCATAGCCCGCACCGGGGTTACTGGCATAGACGATGAGCCCACGCAAATCGCCGGCAAGAATCGACTGACCGATAGTCGTGCACAGGCCGCGCACCGGATCGACCAGCGGATAGCGCTCGGACCCCAGCTTGGGCCCGCGCGGCACCGGCGGCGTCGCAAAGCGTGCGGGATCGAGGTCGCCCAGCGCAAGCGGTGTGGGTGGATTGAGCGCTCCGCCCGCATGTCCAATACAGCCCAGCAGCACATCGACCATGCAGATAGCTCGCGCCGTCTGGGTACTGTTCGCATACGCGATACCGATGCCACCATGAAAGCCAGCGTCCACCACCGCAGCAGGCGCCGCGGCAGCTAGATCGCGCGCCGTGGCGGCGATCTCTGCGGCCGGCACGTCGCACATCGACTCGGCCCACTCGGGCGTCCAAGCACGGGCCGCCTGCGCCAGCTCGTCAAAACCCGTGGTATAGCGGGTCACGAACTCGTGGTCATACAGGTCCTCGGCAATCAACACATGGGCAATACCCAGCAGCAACGCTAGGTCGCAGCCCGGGCGTACGCGCAGCCAGCGGTCGGCAAGCGCGGCCGAGCCGCTGCGCCGCGGGTCCACCACAATGATTTTGGCCCCGCGCCGGCGCGCATCGTTGAGCGCATCAACGGCACCTATCGTCGACGAATCCACGATAGAGCGACCCAGGTACATGATGCAATCGGTATGCGCTAGGTCGGACGCCGGGCTGTAGCCCAGGCTGTGCTCCCAGCCGGTCAGGCGGCTCACCTCGCAGGCGCCATCGGCACCATACACATTGGGCGAGCCCAGCGCATGCATAAGGCGATACGCCCAGTAGCGGTCGAACGAGGGAACACCGAGCGTCATGCCCAGCGCACGCGGACCATGCCCGTCAACAATCCCCCCAAGGCGCGCTGCAATCTGCGCGAACGCCTCGTCCCACGAAATCACATCGAACCCCGAGCCATCAGTTCGTCGGCGCATGGGGTGCACAATGCGATCGCGCTCGTCAAACGGCATTGCCAGACGATGCCGTCCGCGGGCGCATAGGGCACGCGCCGCGCACGGATGCCCCACAACCGGCAACTCAGCCATCACACGCCCATCCTCAACATGGGCTGCAAAGGCGCAATCGGCATAGCATCCCCCGCATGTCGTAACCACGGCGCGACCGTCACGCTTCGCAGCAGATGCCATCTCGATTACCCCTTTCACCAGCCAAACACAACAGGCCAACAGCCCGGCAACGAGCCCCAGACCCAAAAAGCCTCCCGCACGGCAACGCCCCGCGGGAGGCCCAACGTCAAACAGACGGTACCTTACGCCTCGGACTTCTTAGCGTAGATAAACCAGTAGCCGAGCGCGACCAGAACCGCGCCGCCCACGATGTTGCCCAGCGTGGCGGCGGACAGGTTAAACGCAATGCCCGCGGCGTTGAGCGCATCGGCGCCGGCGACGTCGGCGCCATAGCCGCACGCGTGCATCACAGCGCCCATAGGCAAAAAGTACATGTTGGCGACGCAGTGCTCAAAACCGCAGGCCACAAAGGCGGCGATGGGCAGCAGAATGCCCACAACCTTATCGACCACGGTCTTGCCGGCGGTACCGATCCACACGGCCAGGCACACAAAGATGTTGCACAGGATGCCACGGAAGAAGATCGTCACCCAGTCGACCGTCACCTTGCCGGCGGCGACGCTCACCATGGAATTGGCAACCGCCTCGCCGTTGAGCTTGTAAATGCCGGCCATGTACACCAAAAAGACGATGAACAGGGCACCGGCAAAGTTACCAAGCCACACGACGAGCCATGCCTTGAGCATCTGAGCCAGGGTGATCTTTTTGCTCTTGAGCGCGCAGACCATAAGCGAGTTGCCGGTGAACAGCTCGGCGCCGCACACCAGCACCAGCACCAGGCCCAGGCAAAAGCACAGACCGCCCACGACGCGCTGGGCGCCCCAGCCGAGTGTGCTATCGCTCAAGAATACGGTAAAGAACAGGCCACCGAAGGCAATGAACGCGCCGGCGAACATTGCCAACAGAAAGGCCTTAGCGACCGGCAGGTTAGCCTTGGTCACGCCGGCGGCCTCGGTCTTGGCCTCGATCGCGGCGGGCGCCAGGCAATCGGGAGCGGGATACTCCACCTTGGAATCTGCCATGTCAATCACTTCTTTCCTAATCAGCAGGGACAAGAGCTCCTATTGCTCTTGCCCCAAGCGGACAAAGTGGGAAAAGTCGTTGGCGGCCACGGCGTCGTACACGGCGTCGACAGCCTCAAAGACCTCCGGGGACATGGGGTTGTAGAACTCCGTATCGCCCGGCTGAATCCCTATGAAGACGATATCTTCGCACGATTGCTCAATCTCTTCGATCAGAATCGACAAAGGGAGCGAATGCGTGGTGAACATCGACTTGCGGGCCACGTCACGTTTGTCGAGCAAGCGGATGGAACCGACGGGCAGCGCCATGTCGGCGGCATCGACCAAAACCAAACGCGGCGGACGCTCGCGCTTGACCTCGATGATGTCATCCTCGGGCGTTTGCCCGCCGTCGATGGTGTACCAACCGGCGATGGGCGCGTCCTCCATCTTTTTGGAGAGCACAGGGCCGGCAGCATCGTCGGCACGCAGCACGCTTCCCGCCGTGAGCACGATACCCGAAAACGGGGCGCCGTTCACACGGCCATCCACAACGCGACCCATTACTGCAACCTTCCCGTCAGATACACACCCGACACATCGCACACGCGCTCAACCAAATCGCGAAACTTCATTAAGAACGCGACCTGTTGGGCATGCAGGCCAAAGTCGTCATCGAACACCGAGATGCCGGCCTTGGCAGAGCCGCGAAAACCGCGCTCGTCGAGCAGCATGTCGCAGGCCTCGAGCAGCGACGGCACCGCAGCCTTGTCGAGCTGGCACTCGCCAAAGGAGCGGATGGCCTCGAACTTGGTCTTGGCCTCCCCTTCCGGCAGCGCGTCGACGAGCGAATAGAACACATCCACCGGCACCGACAGGCGTGGCTCAAAGCAGTCGAGCACGCCGGTGTGGTGGCCCACGGCGAGCGTGTAGTACAGCACGTCGCAGGCCTCCTGGGGAACGTCTTCCTCGGTCTCCACAAACTTACGCGTGAGCTCGTAAAAGACCACCTGGTCGGGCGCATGTCCCAGGCAGGGGTCGGCGACGCCCTCGGCGGCCTCGTCGCTTGCGCGCGAGGCATCGCCAAAAGAGCCGCCGAGCATACCGGGGCCCGCAAAGTAACCAGAGCGGTCCGTGAGCTCCATCTAGCGACCTCCGGCCAGCACCAGATCCTGCAGCGCCGAGTACACCTCGACGCGGCGCGGATCGTCCTGCTTGTCGATAAGCAGCGCCATGGCACCGCGGATATCGCCCTTGGGCGCGCCCTCGAGCGTATCCATAAACTCGTTGGCCAGGTCGCGGCCGTAACGGTAGCCGCTCATGGCGCGAGCCTCGCGCTCGATGGCAACGCGCAGCTTGTACGGCACGCCGGGGTGCAGGATATCGGCCTGCTCGCCGGCGGCCTCCACCGTGGTCTCGGCATGGAGCTTTTGGTCCAGCAGACCGAGCGCCATGGCAAAGCCGTAGACGGTCTGCGCGGGGCTGGGCGGGCAGCCGGGGATATAGACATCGACCGGCAAAATCTTGTCCGTGCCGCCCCAGACGCAGTAGTTATCGTAGAAGATGCCGCCGGTGCAGCCGCACGCGCCGTCGGACCCCACGATCATGGGATCGGGTGCAGCCTCAAAGGCGCGCAGGGCCGGCAT
>WGSQ01000079.1 GCA_014871605.1 Collinsella sp.
GCGTCCATCATAAGCAGATATACATCTTCGGCCTGATCCACATTTGAAAAGAGCGACAGCATATAGGTCTCAAAACGGTTGCGGTTATTGAGTCCAGTCAACGGGTCGGTCGAGATCAGTTGCTCCTGATAGACGATATAGAGCAGCAGGATGCTCAGCGTTATACCGACGCAAAGGCCCGGTACCGAAAACAAAACCTGGAAGGTACCGCCCACCAGAGCGGGAACCGCAAAAAAGGCGAGGGTGCGATAAATGGCCTTCTTTTGCAGGCTTTCGACTTTTCGAGCCTGAATAAAGGCATGCAAGGACGTATATATGACGTAGCAGTAGCTAACGATAGGCTGAATCATATAAAGCGATCCGCGACGATATACGCCCTGCGCATCGATATAGAACATAGCGTGCGTCCAGTAGCTGGTAAATGCCAGCACGACCACCAATGCTGTTGGCAACGTTAAAAGTACCACCCTGTAGGGCGTGGTCAGGAGCCGTGAGCCCTGCATCGTCTCGGAATAGAAAAACCAAATGAGGCACACGATGGCGAACAGCGAAAACGAGACCGCGTTGGAAATCCAGTTGGCCGTGATGCCTACAGGAGTGCTTACGCCGTCCGAGAGCGTCCAGATCATATCGAAGAAAATGTAGGCAGCAGACGTGTAGCCCAGCATGCTAAACAAAAGCTGCTGGGTGCTCGAGAACAGGGAGCGACGACTTCGTACGGCAAGCCCGATAAGAATAATCATGCACAGCAGGAATATCTCGATCTTGAGTGCCTTAATCACTAGACGTCCTCCCTTCAATATCCAAGTGGCCAGAATCGCCCGAGTCGCGCCCAGGCGCCAAACACCCCTTTCTCCGCAGGGGTAAAGGGAATCATAGCAGAGCGCCCGAACGTCACTGCAGAACAGCCACCGTTCGGGCGCCCATACGGCGCGAATTGCACACGCCGGCTTGATTAACTCGCGTCGACGATTACTCGCCGTCGATGTCGGTCGCGACGGCCTCCTCAATAGCCTCGACACCTTCGACCGACAGATCCTCTTTGCCGTGGCAGAACTTCTTATCGACCCAGCCAGTCAGAATCGGGGCCATGATTGCCGTGATGATGACGGCAGTGGCGATCTGCGCATACGCGGTGGGCGCAAGCTCGGCATAGCGCGGCGCGACCTCGGCGAGAGCAACCGGCGTGGTCATAGCCGTGCCGGCGATGGTGGAACAAGCCACGGCGGCCTTGCCGTTACCACCGCACAGGCGCTCGAACGCAAAGGTGATGGGACCGACGACAAACAGCGTGATGAGGCCCAGCAGGATGCCCGAAATGCCACCGGCGATGAAGCTCGAAAGGCTCATGGACGCACCGAGCTGAAAACCAATTACAGCGATCGCGGGATTGGCGCCGGGAACCAGCAGGTTCTTGATAAACGGGAACAGGTTGCCCAGGACCATGCCGATAACAAGCGGCAGGATGGATCCGATGATGGTGCCGACGGGGATGTTGGCGAGACCCGAAACACCAAGGATGATCATCGTGACGGCGGGGCCGGCCGTAAAGAACAGGATACCGACAGCGCCCTGCTCGGACTCATCGCCGAACTCGCCCATGATGCCCGTATAGAGCGCCATGTTGCAAAACGTGATGCCGCCGATGATAGACACGGAGCTCAGACCCAGGAAGTTGTCGTTAAAGAAATATGCCACGCCCAGGCCGAGAGCCGCTGCGACGACCAGCTTGGGGATCAGCACGACGATGCCGGTCTTGATGGCGCCCGGCGTGGACTTAAAGCTGATGCCGGCGCCCACGAACAGCAGGATCGCGGCGACGATGGTATTGGAGCCGCCGCGGCAGGCAGCCGTAAAGAAGCCGCCGATCTCAAAGACCTGCGGGCAGAAGGTGTTGAGCAAAAGACCGACGATCATGGGATAGATCATGATGTCGCCCGGGATGCGCGGGACCTTGAATTTCTTTTGCTCGTTGGCGGTTGCTTCCTGTGCCATGAAACCCCCATTTCCGCTGACGGGATACAAAAGCCCACGTCACGCTTTGCTACAGTAAAGTTTGACCATGGTACCAGAAGAGATAGACAAGCTCGGTGAAAAATTCGACAAGTTGGGATGGAACGAGATTCGGCGCCCGCGACGCCACCCCCTATATAAGACTCAAGACGATATAGAGCACGATGCCCGAGACGCAGCACCACAGCATCGATTTTGTCTTGATTGCCACCGCCACGACGCCGGCGGCCGCAATCCAGGGAACCAAGGCAGGCCAGAGTCCCGCGTCGAACGCGCCGGGGCTCACCAAGTCGTTGGCGACCAGCGCGGCAAAGGCAGCGGGCGGGATATAGCCCAGGGCCTCGGTAATGCGGGGCGACAGGGTCCGCCCGCGCAAGGCGAACGCCGGCGCGATGCGAAAGAACGCGATAGCAGCCCACGACGACAGCCACAGAACCAAGAACTCGTTAGCGGGCATCGCGGGCACCTCTTCCGTCAAATACAGCATCGCACGCCAGCGCAATGGCAATGCCGACCACGACGCTTGCCGGCACGGCAATATTCGTGAGGCCCAAGAACTTGCATACGGCGACGGACACCGCGCCCGAAACCGCCGCGACAACGTTACCGCGCGACAGCCGCTGCGAAAAGAGCAGGCAGATAAAGAGCGAGGTGCAGACAAAGGCTGCAATGGCGGTGGGAACATCGACAACGGCGCCGACGATGGCGCCCATCGTACACGAAACGCCCCATGTTGCGATGAGGATCACGTTGAGCACAAAGGACTCGCGCGGGCCCCAATCCTCCCCTTCAACCAACTTGGCAAGCGAGATGCCATACGCCTCCTCGGTAAGTGTCGCGGCAACAGCCAGCGTCTGACGCTTCGAGGCACCCCTCAGATGCGGTGCGATCGATGCCGAGTAAAGCGCAAAGCGCGAGGAGATTGCGGCGACGCTCGCGACGATCGATGCTGCAGGCACACCCGCCAGCCACAGGTTGCAGATCATAAACTGGCCGCTGCCCGTCACAAACGTGCTGCTCAGAGCAAAGACCATCCAGGGCTCCATTCCCGTCTGCCCCATGATCATTCCGCACGGCGCGCCTATCGCAACATAGGTAAGCATCACTGGCCAGACGATTTTAAAGATCCTAAGGACCATGCCACTCCAATTCTGGTAAGTCGTCTGCAGCGCGCCTCGCAACGCAGCAGAAATATCAACCGGTGGCAATAAAGTTCGCCTACAATTGCCACCGGATCGAAAGACACAACTTTTTAGGAAGTCATTATGACAGCTATCGATCGAGACCGGGCGCGCGCGGCCTTCAAAAGCTACACCGATGCCTACGACGCCACCAACCCACGCATCGCGCTCAAAATCGAGCATACGTACCACGTGGCCGAGGCATGCGATGCCGTAGCGCGCGAGCAGGGCTGGTCGTCAGAAGATATTGACTTGGCATGGCTTTGCGGCCTGCTACACGATATGGGCCGCTTTGAGCAGCTGCGGCGCTGGGACACCTTTAAGGACGCCGAGAGCATGAGCCATGCAACACTGGGCGTCGAGGTCCTCTTTGGCGAGAATCCCGCCGATGCACCCGCCGTAACGAGCATCCGCAACTTTATCGATGACCCGGCAGAAGATGAGCTCATCCGAGCGAGCATTGCCTATCACAGCGATTTCCGTCTACCCGCACAGCTCGACGAGCGCACGCGGAGCTTCTGCGATATCGTGCGCGATGGTGACAAGATCGACATTATGCGCACCATCGCCGACAGCACCGTCGAGACCATCCTTAAGGTGGATGAGGACACGTTTCTCGCCAGCCACTTCTCGACACCGGCACTTACCGCCTTTGACGAGCATCGCTGCGTCGCGCGTGACGAGCGCAACGAGCCGGCGGACTACCTGGTGGGGCTCATCTGCTTTATGTTTGAGCTCGTCCATCCGGCAAGCCGTGCACTGGCGCGCGAGCAAGGCGATATCTATCGTCTGCTCGACGCGCCCTTTGGCATTACGCGACCCTTTACCGACCCCGCCGCGCAGGCAACCTGGAGCCGCCTTAAGGACGAGCTGCGCCGCTGGCTGGCAAGCGCTTAGCACTCGAGCTGAGCCAGCAGCTCCTCAACGATCTCAACGGCATCGCCGACGACCTTGTACTGGGCGGCACCAAAGATGGGGGCATCCGGGTCCTCGTTGATGGCGACAATGCACTCCGCCCCACCGATGCCGGCGAGATGCTGGATAGCACCCGAGACACCGATGCTCACGAGGAGCTTGGGCGAGACCGATACACCCGTCTGGCCAATTTGGTGGCGATACTCCAACCAGCCTGCCTCCACAATGGGACGCGTGCAACCAAGCTCGGCGCCCAGGGCATCGGCGAGCTTTCGCATCAGGGGCAGATTCTTCTTGGAGCCGATGCCGCGGCCCACCACGACCAGACGCTCGGCGTCGGCGATCGATGCCTGCTGCCCCCACTCCTCGGCGGGAATCGAGATCTCGACACGGGCCTTAACGTCTTCCGCAAGCATCACCTGGGTGATCGTGCCGGAGCGGCTATAGTCAAACTCGGGCGCCTTAAAGATACCGGGGCGCACCGTTGCCATCTGCGGACGGTGGTTGGGGCAAATGATGGTGGCCATCAGGTTGCCACCAAACGCCGGGCGCGTCTGCTGCAGCAAGCCCGCCTCCGTATCCATCGAAAGCACGGTGCAGTCAGCCGTGAGGCCCGTCTGCAGGCGCACGGCAACGCCAGGCGCCTGCTCGCGGCCAAACGCGGTCGCGCCGTACAGAATTGCCTCGGGCTTGCGCTCGGCCACCAAATCGCAGATCAGCCGGGCGTAGACCTCCGCATCGTTCTGGCGCAGGCGCTCGTCGCGACACACTAGGACCTCGTCCGCGCCGGCACAAACCAGGTGTTCGAGGTCCCCGAGTGAGCCCTCGGGGCTCATGCCGACCAGTGCCACCAGACGGCAGCCGCGGGCATCGGCAAGCTCGCGCCCCTTGCCCATGAGCTCGAAGGCCACGGATGCCACGGCGTCGTGCTCGTCAGTCTGCACGAAGACCCAAATGTCTCGATATGCGTCAAGGTCTACCGCACCGGCGGCCTCGTCGCGCTCGATCGAGATGGCGTTGACGGGGCAGGCGTCGACGCACCCGCCGCACAGGATACAGCCGTCGGTTACGCGGGCACAGCGATTGGGGCGCTCGCCCTCCACCACAATGCCGCCCGAGGCGCAGGCGCGAACGCAGCGACCACAGCCGATGCAGGCTTCGCTATCGATAATCAGCCCGCTCATCTATGCCATCCCCTCGATAATCTTGGCAAGTTTTACCGCCTGCTCGGACGCCGTTCCCTCAACGGCCTCGCACGTTTGGTCACGGTCGGGCACAAACGAGCGCACGACCTGCGTCGGTGATCCGGCAAGGCCGCAACGCGAAGGATCGGCGTTTACGTCGGCAGCGCTGGCCACGCGCACGTCTGCATCCTCGGCCGCGCGAATACCGGCAATACTCGGCATGCGCAGCTGGCCAATCTCCTTGGCGGTCGTCATCGCACACGGCATCTCCAGGTACACCGTCTCCTCGCCGGCATCGCAGCCGTGGACGAGCGCCAGCGAGCCACACGTTGTAAATCCCGTGCTCTGCACACAGCTCACGGCGGTCGCGCAGGGGATCCCAAAGGCGCCGGCCAGCTCGGGGCCGATCTGGGCCGTATCGCCGTCCACTGCCATCTTGCCGCAGATGAGCAGGTCAAAGTCCTCATCGAGTGCCTCGATGCCGCATTTGAGGGCATAGGTGGTGGCTAGGGTATCGGCGCCCGCAAAGGCTCGGTCGGTCAGCAGCAGCGCGTCGTCGGCACCGCGGGCGATGCAGTCGCGCAGCAGCGATTCGGTCGCGGGGATGCCCATCGACACCACCGTCACACGCACGTCCATGCCAAAGCCGATAAAGTCGTCCTTCAGCGCTAGCGCACATTCGAGGGCACTTGCATCGAAGGGATTAATGACCGCCTGCTTGCCATCACGCACGATAGTATTGGTCTTGGGGTCCATCTTGACCTCGGTGCTTCCGGGCACCGCCTTGACGCATACCACCATATGGAAATCACTCATCTTCACGCGCCCCCTTTCTGGACGAGTTCATCCAAGAGCTTCTCCGTAAACAGGTTGCCGCGACCCAGCTGGCCGGCAGGATCGAGCTGGAGTTTGAGACGCGCCGACTCGACCATGGCCTCGTGGCCGTACATCGTCTCCAAGAAGCCCGCCTTGATCTTGCCGACGCCGTGCTCGGCAGAAACGGCACCGCCCATGGCCGTGACCTCGGAAGCCCACTGGGCAAAGAGTTCTCCACCACGACGGTAGTCTTGCGCATCGCGCGGCAGGATGTTCACATGCAGATGGTTGTTCCCGATGTGTCCCCAGGCAGCAGACTCAAGCCCGCTTTCGGCCAGCGTGCGGCGATAGAGGGCCATGACATCGGCAAGGCGTGCATTGGGCACCGACATATCCGATCCCAGCTTGGTAATGGTGGGATCCGTGCGGCGACGCTCGTCGATGAGCATGTTGACGCTCTCGGGCACCGCATGGCGGAAGAATCGCTGACACTCGCGATCGACCTCGGTGCGCGCGACCCATGTCGCATCGTCACTGCCGCCCGCAAGCTCCAGTACCCACCCCAAATGATACAGCTCCTCGGTCGCCTGCGCCTCATCGTCACAGTCGAGCTCCACGTAGACACAAACCTTGGCCTCTTTGTCGAGCGCTGGCAGCGAGGCAAACGCCGTCGACCGCTCGCGCTGGCAACGTAGAATATCCAGGGCGCCAGCGTCGAAGTACTCGATGGCAGCCGCATGGGACAGGACGGGACGCACGGAATCGGTAAAGGACACGGCCTTGTCTTCGCTATCGAAAAAGCAGCTCACACCCCAAACGACCGCAGGCGCCGCCTGCAGGGCAATCTCGAGCTCGGTGATAACGCCGAGCGTGCCGCAAGCACCGATAAAGAGGTCGATGGCGTCCATTTCGTCCGCAACGAAATAGCCTGAGGCATTTTTTGTCTTGGGCATGGTATAGCCGGGAAGATCGAGCTCGAGCGTACGGCCCGCTGCCGTCACGAGCGACAGGTGGCGGCCCTGGGCAAAAGCCTCGCCGCGCTGAAGCTCAAGCAAATCGCCATCAGCCAGTGCGACGTGGAGTCCCGTGATATGTGGGCGCATGGGACCGTAGGCGTAGCTGCGGGCACCGGAGGCGTTACATGCCGCCATGCCGCCCAGACAGGCAGACGTCTCGGTGGGATCGGTGGGAAAGAAATGCTCGGGGGCCTCTTGGAACTCCTCGTAGGCCTCAAGCGATGCCTGGTCCCAACCAGCAGTCGGCAGCACCTTCTTGCTCAGCTGCTTGCGCAGCTCCGAGAGCACAACGCCCGGCTCCACGCGCAGCAGAAATTGGCCTTGTTCATCGCGGCGAAGGCCCAAGTAGCGATTCATACGGGAAGTATTGAGGATATGCCCGCCGTGGGGCACGGCACCGGCGGCAAGGCCGGTTCGGGCGCCCTGAACCGTTACCGGGGCACGCTCGGCATGGAGCTTTTCCAAAATGGCACGGACCTCGTCTTCCGTTGTCGGAAACGAGATGCTCGAGGCCTCGCCCGATGCGCGAGACTCATCGCGACCATACTCTTCGAACTCGTCGGTGAAGGGTTTGATGGTTGCAGACACGCGAACTCCCCCTTTAGCTAACTACAGTGTTTGCAGGGAGATGTTACCGCATCGTTTCGTCGACGTGTTCGAGACCGTCTCCATAATTGGCGATTTTTACGTTCGTGCAATTCGGCGAGCGGCTTGATTTCCTCGGCAGACGATGCTTTTGACACATATGGCCCCGCCGTCGCCGACCGCGCGATTGTCGCTTGAAAAAAGTTGGAGTATTTTTTGCCGCCTTTTACCTGCGGAGACACCAATCCGTCAAGCATTTGGTCAGCAATTGGTCAAGTAGTGGCTGATACCGTCGGCATCGACAGCCAAAACCGACAGAAGTTTTGGCCCCAGAAGCAGGGAGGTTCCCATGGCATATTACTGGCCCCAGTACGGCATCGCCATCGAAGTCGACGACGATCCCCATCTCCTGCCTTTCGACGAAGAGGCATTCCCCGATACGACGGTCTACCACGTTACCACCGATGTTATCTGCGACCCCGAGTCGTTCTCGGCGCTCGCCCACCGCATCGCGCATATCCACG
>WGSQ01000008.1 GCA_014871605.1 Collinsella sp.
AGCTGAGCCTGCGCATCGGCAAGCTGCTGCTCGGTAGCAGTCAGACGACCCTTAAGGTCGACGATCTTAGCGAGCATAGCGTCAACCTCAGAGGACAGCGTCTCCAAGAAGACGTCGACCTCGGCAGGATCGTAGCCACGCTTGGCCTCAGAGAAAGTCTGAGCCTGGATGTCTGCAGGGGTAATAGCCATAACAAGTCTCCTTTTTCATCGCCTCGGCGCTACACGCCCGACGTAAGTTACTAAGTCAGTTCTACACGAGTATACCTATAAGAAGCTGCAGAACCAGCCTCTGCACCAACTGCAACGCAATAATCGCAACGACCGGCGAAAAATCGATACCGCCCATCGGCGGGATGAAACGACGGAACAGGTTGAGCCACGGACCGCACACGCTATCAAGCACCGCGGCAATATCCTGAAGCAAACCACCCTGCTTCATGGGAATCCACGTCATAAAGCAGTAGACGACAATAAGCGTGGAATAGAAGTTGAACAGCGTGTTGACCAGCTGGACGATAGTGTAGATGTTGATGGGAATCTCCTCGTCTTGTCTTTACTTGAGGTAGCCGTCGGCACGAAGCTTCTTGAGATCGGAATCTTTGACCTCGCAACCGGCGGGCAGCACCATGAACACGCGATCGCCCACCTCCTTGACCGTGGCACCCAGACCGCAGGCAAAGCCGTAAGAGAAGTCCAAGACGCGCTTGGCAACTTCGGTGCGTACGCCCACAAAAATCAGTGCGACAGGCTGCTTGGTGCGAACGCGGCGCACCACGGTCTCCACGTCGTCATAGCTCTCGGGGCGCAGGACATAGGCCGGCAGCTGCGGCGTGGCGTTGATGATATTGCTCGCATAGGCCGAGGCATCGCTCGGTGCAGGCGCGGGTGCAGCGGCGGCACGGGCGCGGGTATTCTCGGCGTAGCTCGACGGCGTGTCATAGGCACCAGGACGATAACCGCTCGCAACACTGTCCTGCGAGCGCGAAGGCGGGTTATACGTCGTGGCATGGCGGGAGTCATCGCCGACCAGCTGACCGGAGCGCGTATACACGGCAACCGACTCAGCTTCACCGCGGCGCGTCTGGCCAAGCAGGCCGTTGCTCGGCTCGTCTTGGGTGTAGAAGCCCTCGCCCGAAGCACCACTGTAGCCGTTGCCCTGATAGCCATCGTCGTAGCCGTCATCGTAGCCGTAGTCGTCGTCCTGGCCATAACCCTGGTCGTAACCCTGCTGGCCGCCCAGGTGCATCTTATTTTTAATCTCGTCAAGGAAGCCCATGGTTGTGTCCTCTCGCGGTTTAGTGCAGGCGCCCCGATAATCAGTGCGCACTTCAGAGCCTTATTTTACTGCAAACTCCGGGCTAAATACTACCCTGCCCAGGCGAACGAGCGTAGAGCCCTCCTCAAGGGCAGACTCAAAGTCCTCGCTCATACCGCAGGAAAGCTCAGGCAGGTTCAAATCGGGATGCGCCGCCTCCAGCTCATCCCTCAGCTCACGAAGCCCCGCAAAGGTGCGGCGTGCCACATCCTTATTCCCCCGGGGCGCCATAGTCATAAGCCCCTGTACGCAAATTCCCTCAAGTTCTGCAAGCTCACCCGCGGCGGCGCGAATCTCATCGGGTGAAAAGCCTCCCTTCGACTCCTCACCACTCACATTGACCTCAATGAGCACACGCTGGGGGCCGACGAGCTCGCCTGCCTCAATCTTGCGAACAGCACGGCTCGAGATCGCCTGCGCCAGATGCAGCGAACCCACCGAGTGAATCAGCTCGGCTGAGCCCAGCACCGCATTGATCTTATTGGTCTGCAGGTTGCCGATCATATCGAAGCGCACCTCGGGCAGCTCCGGATGCTCCGCCAGACCCGTGAGCTTGCGAACCAGCTCCTGCGGGCGGTTCTCGGCAAAATGGCGATACCCCGCCTGGATGGCGGCAACGGTCTCATCGACACCAACGGTCTTGGACACGGCAATGAGGCTCGCGGCGTCGTGGGGACGGCCCGCGCGATCGAGCGCCGCATAAAAACGTTCCAGAATCTGCTCGCGGCGAGCGCGCATCAAGTCCAAATAGTTATCCATTGCCAATCGCCTCCGCTGACAGCCAAACAAGTAGTCCCATGCTAACGCAAGAGCGCGGCCCCGCATGTGCAAGGCCGCGCTCACTTAGGTATTTACAATCTTTCGACGAACGGGGTTACTTACTCCTCGTCGTCCTCGCCATCGTCCTCATCCTCAAGATGATCGAGCAGGTAGCGAAGACCCTCGCTGACCTCGTTAACGGGCACCTTGGCAACGTAGCGTGCATCGACGGCGGGCCTCATGATAACACCCTCGCCCGAAGGCACGCGCATGCTCTCGAGCTCATCCTCATCAGTGCAGGCGATATCACCGGCAGTCATACGCTGTCCGGTCAACAGGAAGGTCAGACGGCAGGCGGCATCGATGGAAATCGAGGCGATGCGATCGAGATAGCGCGATACCATGATGGCGCGGCGCAGGTCGTCATAGTTGCTGTCGTCGTCCATAAAGTCGCCCGTATCCATACGGTTAAAGGTGCGGAAAAACTTCTCGTAGGCGGCGTGCACTGGCTCGTCCTCGACGGCCAAGTTGCAGATGATGGACATATCATTGGTGACGAGCGCGGAAAGCGAAGAGCCCAGCACCTGGTAGACGGCCTCAGCCTCGGCCTCGACCGTGCCGACAAGCTCCTTGGGCAGCGAGATGTCGGCCTTGACCATGTGACGCGTGGCGCGGCAGATCTGGCGGACCTTATCGGTCATGCGCTGCAGGTTAAAGTCGACGTAGATGATCGTCTGAAGCAGGCGGAAGTCGGAGGCGACCGGCGACTGCGTGGCGATCAGGTTGTAGCAGACGGCCTCCAGGTTGGCGCAGCGCGCGTCAATCGAAAGCGTGCGCTTCTTGGTCTTAGTGGCGAGCTTGCGGTCGTCGGTCACATAGGCCCTCACGGCATCGTGGAGGGCCAGATCGACGGCCTCATAGATGCTCAGCATCTCGTGACGGGCCTCGACGAGCTGACGGGAAAACAGTTTGCGCATGGTTCACTCCAATCAGTTGGGTGCGGTCATGCCGCCCGCACAGTGAATACACACCGGACCAGGTCCGATCAGCTTGGGACTAGTCGCACCGATCAGCCAAAGCGGCCGGTGATATAGTCTTCCGTCCGCGAGTCCACCGGACTGGTGAAGATCGCGTCGGTTTGACCATACTCGATGAGCGTGGCGGGCTCGCCGGCAACTTCCTGCAAGAAGAATGCGGTGTAGTCGCTAATACGAGCTGCCTGCTGCATTGAATGCGTGACGATGATGATCGTCATCTCGGGCGCCAGCTCGGCCATCAGATCCTCGACCTTAGAGACGGACGTGGGGTCGATGGCGGAGCAGGGCTCGTCCATCAGAAGGACATCGGGTTGCACCGCAAGCACGCGCGCGATGCACAGACGCTGCTGCTGACCGCCCGAGAGCGCCAAACCATCCTTGTTGAGCTGATTGGATACCTCTTTCCAGAGGTTGGCGCGCTTGAGCGATTCTTCCACGATGTCATCGAGGTCACTTTTGCTAGTCACGCCCTGCAGACGAGGGCCAAAAGCGACATTCTCGTAGATGGATTTGGGAAACGGATTGGGCTGCTGAAAGATCATGCCCACGCGGCGACGGAGGTCGACCGGGTCGACACCCTCGGCATAGATATCGTTGCCGTCGAGCGTCATGGTGCCCTCGACGCGCGTACCCTCGATCAGGTCATTCATGCGGTTGATGCAGCGCAAAAACGTCGACTTGCCGCAGCCCGAAGGGCCAATGAAGGAGGTGATGGCGTTTTTGGCGATGTTGAGGTCAAGCCCCGTCAGCGCATGAAAGTCACCGTACCAAAAGTTGAAATCCTTGGCCGTAATGGCCGCTTGCTCCAACGCGGGAGCGGACTGATAAACGGACATGGGACTCCTTAACTAGCGACGCTTACGCGACAGGAAGCGCGCAAACAGGTTGAAGGCCAAAATGATCACCATCAGCAAGAGCGCGGTGCCGTAGGCTGCGTTCATGTTGATGCCGTCGTTGGCAAGCAGGTACAGGTGAACGGTCATGGGGCGGCCGGAATCGAGCGGCGAAATAGGCAGGTTGATGGCCTGGCCCATGGTGTAGAGCACCACCGCGGTCTCGCCAATGGCACGGCCGATGGCGAGGACGATGCCCGTGGCAATACGGCCAAAGGCAGAAGGAAGCACGATCTTGGAGACAACCTGCCACTTGGTGGCGCCCAGGCCGTACGCGCCCCAACGGATATAGCGCGGAACGGCGCGAATGGCCTCTTCGGTGGTGCGCATGACGATGGGAAGCATCAAGAGCGCGAGCGCCAGAGCGGCCGAGACCATCGAAAGGCCCAGACCCATGGCCTCGACAAACAAGGCGTAGCCAAACAAGCCCATAACGATGGAGGGCACCGAAGCCAAAGCGTCAGCAGCGTAGCGAATGAGCTCGACGACCTTGCCCTGCTTGGCGTACTCGGCCAGATAGACGGCTGCCAGCACAGCGATCGGCGTGCAGATAAGCATGGCGAGCGCCGTCACATAGACGGTCGAGACGATCGTGGGCCAAATTCCGCCCTCGGCGTTGACACCCTGGGGCCAACCGAAGATAAAGTCGAGCGAGATATGCGGCAGGCCGTTAATGACCACGTAGGCGATGATAGCGACCAGCACCAGCGTGGTGATGTAGGCAGCGGCACGAAACACGCCAAGCATGATCTTGTTGGACAGGTCCTTGTTGATGCGGCCCTTCTTGCCGTGGGAAAGGGCACGCTTGATGCGCTCGCGCGACGAGGTCGTATCGACCGTCGTGTCAACGGAATCGGACATAGCCTACCCCCTCTTCTTCTTGGAAATCAGACGGACGACGCCCACCAGCGTGGCGGAGATGATAAACAGGACCACACCCATGCCGAACAGCGCCGAGCGATGCAGACCCGAGGAATAGCTCATGTCGAGCGCAATCTGGCTCGTGAGCGTCGAGATGGGGCTCGCAATGCTGTCGGGAATAACTGGGGCGTTACCTACGACCATGAGCACGGCCATGGTCTCGCCGATGGCACGGCCCATACCCAGCACGATGGCATCCACGATACCCAACTTGGCGGCAGGTAACACGACCTTATAGATGGTCTGCCACTTGGTGGCGCCCATGGCATACGATGCCTCGCGAATGCCCATGGGAATGGAATTGAGAGCATCGATGGTGAGCGTGGTGATGGTAGGGACGATCATGATGGCAAGCACGAACCACGCCGTCAGCGCACCAAAACCAAGACCACCGGTCAGTTGTGCGATAAACGGGCGGATGATGATCATGCCGAAAAAGCCGTAGATGATAGAAGGGATGCCGGCCAGCAGGTCGACGGCAGGGCTGATGAGCTTGCGCACGCGCTTGCCGGCGATCTCGACCAGGTATACGGCCGTACCCACACCTAGCGGCACGCCCATGGCGAGCGCACCGACGGTCACCAGACCTGAGCCGGCAAGCAGCGACATGATGCCGTAGTGGCCCTCAGAGGGCGCCCACGTAAAGCTAAAGAAGTCCGCCAGACCGATGTCAGTAAAGACGGGCAGCGCCGAGTACGTGGTAAAGACAAAAATCAGGATGACGGTAACGACCGCCAAGAACGCGCAGGCAAAGAAGATCCACTGCAGCGCCTTCTCCTTGATATAGGTACTGCGCGATACGAGCGCCAGCTCGCGCTTCTTGGGCGCCTGAGCATTCTGCTCAGTCTGGGAGTTTTCCTGTGCTTCCATGCTACTCACTCCCCTTCTCGTCGTTGGTGACGGGAATAAAGCCCGCCTCGCGAATCTGCTTGTCCATCTTTTCGGACGTCACATAGTCGATGTAATCCTGCGCCTGCTGCGAAGGCGCACCCTTCACAAAGAAGTAAAGGTCGCGCGAGATGGGATAGCCGCCGCTCGCGACCGTCTTCTCGGACGCCTCAACATGATTGACCGAGACGGCCTTGACCGAGGTCTTGGCGTTGAGGCTATCGACGAAGCCCAGCGAAATGTAGCCAATGGCACCGTGCGAACGAGATACCACGTCGCGCACCTGGCCCGTGCCCGAAAGAACGGCCGAGCGGCGATCGAACGGGGTGCCGTCCATCACGATGGTGCGGAATGCTTCACGCGTGCCAGATGCCTCGTCTCGGTTGATGACCTGAATCTTCAGGTCCTCGCCACCGACCTCTTTCCAATTAGTAATCTTGCCGGCATAGATATCGCGGAGCTGCTCGGTCGAGAGGTTATCGACGGGGTTGTCGTCGTTCACGATGACCGCGATACCGTCGTGGGCAATGACGATGGGAGTCAGGCCCAGATCCTGTTCGTCGGCATTGAGTCCACGGGAGGAGCTGGCGATATCGGCCGTGCCGGCGCTGACGGCTTCGATACCAGCGGAAGAGCCCAAACCGGAAACGAGCACGTCGATGCCGGTCTCCTCCTTAAAGCCCTCTGCCGCAATCTCGGCGATAGGAAGGCAGGTCGTGGAGCCGGCCACGGTAATGGAAGAGGTAGAAGATCCCGAAGAACAGGCGCACAGCGTAAGCGTAAGCACAGCGGCGCTCAGGACCGATACGATCTTTCTCATAGCATCACGCCGATCGCGGCATGGCGCCCACAGGTGCCGTCCTCGTTACGGTAGGAATAAAAGCGGTCGTTCTGACGCACAGTCGAAAGCTGGGTATCCACGATATTATCCGCGTCCACACCGATATCTACCAACGCCTCACGAATGGCGGCAGATAGATCGAGCATGCGAGAAGCGCCCGCATCGATGCACGAAAACTCGGCGGCAAAGCGGTCCATGAGTTCCTGGGATACCTCATATTCGTCAGCCAAGATATGGGGGCCGATATAGGCGGAAACGTCGCTCGCATCGCAGCCGGCAGCATCGCAAAGCGCCTGGCACGCCTTGGCAGAAATACGTGCAATCGTGCCCTTCCAACCGGAGTGCACCACGGCAAACCCGCCGGGGGCCACCAGCACCACGGGAACGCAGTCGGCAAAGCAGAGCAGTACGGGCACGTCATGGGCCGTACAGACGATGGCATCGCAGCCCTCAGCAATCTGCTCGCGAACAGCCTCAAGATCGTCGGCGCCGTTCGAAGTCACCGTAACGATATGGTCACCATGCACCTGATTGGGCACGAGCAGATTATGCTCGCACTCAGTGGCACCCATAGCCTCGAGCGCTCGACGACGATTTTCTTGAACAGCAAAGGGGTCATCGCCTACATGCGAGCCCAGGTTGAGCGAGGAGTACGCATCTTCAGAAACGCCACCGGTGCGCTCGGTAAAGACAAAACGGACATCGGATGTCGCGCCCTCCACCAACGTAACTCCATCATGGTCGACACGCGAAACGTTGTCCGCACGTGCTGCCATACTAAAGCCTCCTAATAACACAAGTACCGCGGCGTCGCCGCGCAGTCCGCGTTTATACGGCTGTCATACTTCCTTAAAAGGATACCCGCAGCGGTAGGGACCAAACGTAAAGGGAACGTAAGGAGATTGGAGGCTTTCGTTTACAAACGAGAAACAAAACGGGGTGCATCCAAATGGACACACCCCGTGCAGGTCGTTGAGAAAAACGAACTAGAAGCTGCCGCGCTTCAGGAAGTCGGGAAGCTCGAACTGGTCGTTGCCAAAGTTGGGCAGCTCGGTACCACCGACGTTGCGGGTCGGAGCGGCCTGAGCCGGGCTGGCAGCCGGAGCGGTGCGCTGCGGCTCAGCGGAGGCAGCGGCCTTGCTCTGAGACTGCTGAGCAGCAAAGAGCTCGTCCTGACGGTTGACGTTGGAATCGGAGAAGCCCGTAGCGATGACGGTGATACGCACCTGATCGCCCAGGGACTCGTCGACAACGGTACCGAAGATGATGTTCGCCTCGGGGTCGACGGCGTTGGCGACAACGTCGGCGGCGTCGCTGATCTCCTGGATGCCCAGGTCCTTGGAACCGGCGATGGAGAGCAGAACGCGCGTGGCACCATCGATGGAGCTCTCGAGCAGCGGGCTGGAGATGGCCTGCTGGGCAGCGTCGACGGCACGAGTATCCCCAGAAGAGGTACCGATACCCATCATGGCGGTACCGGCCTGCTTCATGATGGTCTTAACATCGGCGAAGTCCAAGTTGATGATACCGGGGACGGTGATGAGGTCGGTAATGCCCTGGGTGCCCTGGGAAAGGACGCCATCGGCAATCGCGAAGGCCTCGAGCATGGTGGTCTTCTTCTCGGCGATGTCGAGCAGCTTATCGTTAGGGATGACGATCATGGTGTCGACGCAATCGGAGAGGGTCTTGATGCCCTCCTCGGCGCTCTTCTTGCGCTTGCGGCCCTCGAAGGTGAAGGGCTTGGTCACGACGGCGACGGTCAGTGCGCCGACCTCGTTCATCGCGATATCGGCAACGATGGGAGCAGCGCCGGTACCGGTGCCACCGCCCTCACCGCAGGTGATAAACACCATGTCGGCGCCAGCGAGCGCCTCGGCGATGTCGTCGCGGGACTCATCGGCAGCCTTGCGGCCAACCTCGGGATTGGCGCCGGCGCCCAGGCCGCGGGTAAGGTCGGTGCCGATGTGCACCTTGATATCGGCATCAGAGATCGCTAGTGCCTGAGCATCGGTGTTGATGGCAACAAACTCGACGCCGCGGATGCCCTCTTCGATCATTCGATTGACCGCGTTGGTACCGCCGCCGCCGACGCCGACCACCTTAATGACGGCAAGGTAGTTGTTGATCTCTGTCTCGTGCATGTCGGTCCTCCGAACAAAGGTTATAGCCATAGCATGGGTCGACCCCTGCGCACATTAACCTTCAGGTTGAAAGTAAATGCAAAGGTAAACCGTATTATGTTTGCACATTATGAACGTATCAGTCAAATAATTGACCGTGAAAACCAAACAAACCAGATAAACGGCGTGGTATGGCCCCTCAACAAAGCATCAACCAGCGCTACGAGGTCGGAGCATTCCTAAATGTGTAGTTGCCCGGAGAGCGCACATTGATATACGTTACGCCCTCTACCTGCGAAAGCAACTTGGTGACTACGCGTTCCTTCTTGGCGATATCGTCCGAATCGCCCAACGACACCTCAATGCCGTTATTGAGGTTTGCCGAGATGGCTTCGACCGAAGGCGTGGAAATATCTTTGACTTGTCCCAAGAACTCGCTCGAAAAACCACGCACATAATCCAGACCGGCCTTAACGGCTTTGGAGTTCACCGCCTGGCCGGAAACCGGAGCGACATCCGCCGAGACATCAGTCAACAACACCGCGCCATAATGCTTGGCGAGCGCCAGCGCGGCATCGATTCCGGTCAAGGTATTTGAGCCCTGCCCTGTCGTGATGACGTTGCCCTGGTCGTCCACTTCGACCGACGTCGACAGCGGGGCGATCCAGGTGTCATCGTCTCCGATAGCCCAGGCAAGGTCGTCGGAGCTGATATACGCAATGGCGATAACTTTACGCTCCGTCGGCGTGATGATAAGCGTATGGGGAAACTGGCGCTGGACATCCACGCCCGAGACCCACGGGTTCTGCTTGAGATCCTCGGTAATCTGGTCGGGATCGACGTTAAAAAGCGACGTTCCCTCGGGTAAGTCGATCAGCTGGATAGCATCGTGCTTCGTCACATGCTCGCTGCCTTGAATCTGAATATCAGTGGCAGTAAACAATCCAGAGTTGATCACCACGATGGCAACGACGACGAGCACGGCCAAGACGGCCAGAACGCCGCCCACGATTTTGCCTTTGCCGGTAACGACAGAAGCGGCGTCTGATGTTTTATTTGCCATCGCTCCAAGTGAAGATAACGGGTTGAAACCTTTTTTACTCGAAGGCTTCTTGGCGGTAGCCGGCACCGATGTCAGCGAGCGCGGTTTCGATGCGCCCAGCGTGCGACCTGGACGCGCCGCTTTAGTTCCCGTCGAGGGCTTGGGAGTTGCCATGGGACGGGCAGGCTTGGCGCCCATAACAGGCTTTGACGTCACCGAGGGACGCGAGGACTTTTTTGCGGCCGGACGATTACCGAGCTGCGAGCCGACGACCGGTCGACTGGTCTGTCGAGCATGCCCGACAGACTTAGAGTGCGCGACGGTATTGCGTTGAGGTTTGGCAGGCGCGCCGGAACGCCCTCCGGCGCGGCGGAAGGTGGGTTTCGATGCTCTAGAAGCCGAGGAATTTAACTTCCGGTCTGAGCTCGATGCCATACGCCTCCCTCACCTTTCCGTGCACATGTCTGATAACCGCGGCAACGTCATCGGCCGAGGCAGTTCCGTTATTAACGATAAAATTAGCGTGAACGGGCGAAACTTCCGCGCCGCCAATCGAAAAACCCTTTAATCCACAATCCTCGATAAGCTTGCCCACACTCGCATCGGGCGGGTTGCGAAAGACCGACCCGCAGGATGCGCGACCCATGGGCTGCGTACGCTTGCGCCTCGTCAGGTACCGCTCCATGCGCTCGCGAATATCGGCCTTGGGCGCCGGTTTAAGCTTGAGCACGCACTCGAGGATGATCTCATTGCGGGGAAGGCTACATTCGCGGTAGCCCCAAGTGATCTCGGACCCCGCATAATGCTTGATACCGGATGCCGGGTCAAACGTTACGACATCCTCAACCAGCGAGCCAATCCACTCGGTCCGTGTGCCGGCATTCATAGATATCGCACCGCCAACCGAGCCAGGGATGCCAACGGCAAACTCAAGGCCCGAGAGGCTACGCGACAGGGCATCGTTGACCAGGCGCGCAAACATCACGCCCGCACCGACCGTCAGCGTACAACCGTCATCGGCAACAACCGTGCGCTGAAACTCACGTCCGAGCGAAATGACGGCGCCGCGATAACCGCCATCGGCAACCAGCAGATTGGAGCCCTTGCCGATGATGACCCACGGCACCTGCTCGCGATCGAGCACCGCCACGGCGCGGCGGAGGGCATGATAGCTATGGCACGTCACAAAGAGGTCGGCCTTGCCGCCGATACGATAGCTCGTATGACGCGCAAGGCGCTCGTCCTCGATCACATCCGTGTCGATCATGCCCGAGAGCGCCATGACGGCGTTAAACAGACCCATTAGACTTAAGCGTCTTTCTTGGCAGTCAAATACTCGATAAACTCGGGGCCGACGGTCGTAACGTCACCGGCACCCATAGTGAGCAGCAAGTCGCCCTCGCCCACCATCTGCTCGAGCTCCTGATTGAGCTCAAGACGGCTGGAGCAGTACACGACCTCCTTGCCAGGATGCTTGGCGCGCACGGTATCGGCGAGCATCTTAGAGGTAACACCCGGAATGGGCATCTCGCCAGCCGAGAACACATCAATCAGCAGCAGTTTATCGGCATTGGCAAATGCATCGGCAAAGTCGTCGCACAGGGCCTGCAGGCGCGAATAGCGGTGCGGCTGGAACACGACGTCGACGTGCTTGTAGCCCAGCGACGAAGCGGCAGCAAGCGTCGCCTTGATCTCGGTGGGGTGATGGCCGTAATCATCGACCACGGTGATGCCATCGATATCGCCCACGTGGGTAAAGCGACGACGGACGCCCTCAAAGCTCGAAAGCGCCTTGGCGGCGGCGTCGATGTCAAGGCCCAGGACATGGGCGACGGTGAGCACCGCCGTGGCGTTGAGCATGTTGTGGCGACCGGGATTACTCTTGATCTCCACAGCGTGCTCAGTGCCGTCCTCAAAGCGAACGATAAAGTCGCTCTGGATGCCCTTGACATCCGGGTGCATGCAGACGATGTCGTTGCTCTCGGCAAAGCCGTAGGAAAGCACGTGACGGCCCGTCGACTTGGCGAGCTCGACCAGATGCGGGTCCTCACCGCAGACGATGACGGTGCCGTCCTCGCCCACCAGGCTCATGAATTTGGCGAAAGTCGCCTCGATCTCCTCGATACCCGAGTAGTGATCGAGGTGGTCGGGCTCGACGTTGGTCACAATGACCACGTTGGGGTTCAGGAACAGGAAGGAACTGTCGGACTCGTCGGCCTCGGCGACAAAGTAGTCGCCCGAGCCGTTCTTGCCGTTCGTGTCATAGCCCTCGACGATGCCACCGATCAGGAAGCTCGGATCCAGACCCATGCGGTCGAGCATGGTGGCGCACATCGAAGACGTGGTGGTCTTGCCATGCGTGCCGGCAACAGCGACGGTGGTGTAGCCGTGGCCCAAAGCAGAGAGCATCTTGGCACGGGGCCACACGGGAATACCAAGCTCGCGAGCGCGCACGAGTTCAGGGTTGGACTCCGGAATAGCGGTGGAGACAACAACCACGTCGGGCTTGACCTCGTCGATCGTGGCGGCCTCATGGCCCACATGCACCTTCACACCAGCGCGGGTAAGCTGGCGGATATAACGTGACGTCTTAAGGTCGGAGCCGGTAACGGCATAACCGCGCTCGTGCAGAACGAGGGCGATGCCGCTCATGCCGGCGCCGCCGATACCGATAAAGTGGGCGCTCTTAAACTCGGGCGCGGAGGTTGCAGTCTGGGAATCAGCCATGTGCTCGTGTACTCCTTGCGTAAACACTGCCTGTAACCCGTTAACTGTACCGCACCTACCGCATCAGCGCGAGGGCGACCGACGATATCCCGTCTAACTAACGCAAACCCTCTACCGCATCCGCCAGAAGAGCGGCGGCCCTATCCTGAGCCAGACCACGCGCCGCCTGACGCATGGCGTCGCGTGCCGCCGCGTCATCGACCAGGTGCAGCAGCTCATCGGCAAAGGCAGAACCGTCGATATCGGCATCGGCGCAGAGCACGCCGGCCCCAGCGTCGACCAGATAACGGGCATTGGTGGTTGGGTGGTCGGCCGTCGCATGCGGGTACGGCACGAGCACCGAAGGCACGGCGAGTGCAGCGATCTCGGCCACGCTCGATGCGCCCGAACGCGAGAGCACCAAATCGGCAGCAGCCAGCATATCGCCCATGTTGTCGATGTAAGGCTGGACGCGGTAACGCTTCGCCTCCTCGGGCGTCAGCGCCAAAGCGCGCTCGGTCTCCTCAAAGCCGTCGGCACCCGTCGAATGCAACACATAGAGGTTCTTGCGCGAAAGCAGCTCGTTTTTGAGCGAAACCACGCGCTCGTTGAGGTGTTGGGCGCCAAGTGAACCGCCAAAGACGAGCAGCAGCGTAGCGTCCTCGGGAACGCCAAGTGCCTTGCGGCCGCGAGCGCGATCGCCCTCGATCACCGAGCGACGTACGGGGTTGCCGGTCATGAGCACGTGGTCAGGGTCACCTTCGCGCTCAAAGACCGAACGCGCTGCCGGCACCGAGATGCACACGCGGGCGGCGTGGGAGTTCATCATCTTGTTGGCCAGGCCCGGAACAGAGTTCTGCTCATGCAGCAGATACGGAACGCCCGCGCCCTTGCACCACCCCAGCAGCGGAACCTCGACATAGGCACCAAAACCAATGGCGGCATCGGGCTTGCCGACCTTTGAGAAATGACTGGCGAGCGCACGCTTGGCTTTGTTGACACGCCACAGCGAGGTCAGCGCCGTCCAAGGACGGGAGCGGTCGAAGCCCGTGACCGTAATGGGCACAAAATCAAACCCAGCCTCGGGGACCAGACGACCCTCGAGCTTGCGCGACTGGCCCACGAACACAACGTGGTGGCCACGGTCACGGAGCTCTTCGGCCAAGGCGAGCGCGGGGTTGATGTGCCCTGCCGTGCCGCCGGCTGCAATAGCAACGGTCATTTTATCGGTCATGGTAGTCCCTTCGTACACGCGGTCCCTGGCCGTCGGTACGCAGACGCGCCGACGGGTCCGAGTTCAAATCGATTCGATTATATCCGCCGCCCGCGTTGCGAGGGCTGGGGCGCTGAGGACGACCTTGCGGCGCCGTTCGCTGACGCGGGCGGGCTGCCGGCTCGGTCGCAGAGCCATCCAGGACGGTAAAACCGTTACGCGAAGATCGCTCGCCGCGCACGTGGGGCACGCCGGCGGTACTCTCATCCATAACGGCAAAGCTCTCGCGGCGACGGTCGTACTCATCGCGACGGGCGCTCTCGTACGAAACGCGCAGGATCAACCCGGCAAGCATAAGCGACACAATAATCGACGAACCGCCGTAGCTAATAAACGGCAACGGTTTGCCCGTCATGGGAAACACGTTGAGGATGCCCAGCGCGTTAATCAAAAACTGCACTGCGAGAATGACCGCGGAGCCAGACGCCATGAGCGCGCCCCGACGATCGGTCGCCTGCTCGGCAATGCGAAACGCCGAGTAGATCAGCATCGCAAACACCAAGAAGAACAGCACGGTTCCGACAAAACCGACTTCCTCGCCAATGATGGCCAAGATGTAGTCGTTGTGTGCCTCGGGCAGATACGAGTACTTCATGGTTGAGTTGCCGATGCCACGGCCGAACAGACCGCCCGAGGCAAAGGCCATGATGGCAAGCGTGGCCTGATAGCCGTCACCATACTCGTCGGCCCAAGGGTTCAAGGCAACCTGAATACGCACCATACGGTATGGCTCTGCGACAAGCGCAATCACGATCACGAGAATGCCGAAGATTAGCACGCCGATGATAAATCTGGGGTCGAGACCCGCAAACAACGCCATGCACATGAGGGTCAACAGGATGATCAGGACAGTACCGAAATCGGGCTGGATAAAGATCAGAAAGAGCGAAATGCCCAGGTAGATGCCCATCTTGCGAAGGAATTCGTTGATGTTGCCACCGGGCGAAAAGAAGCGATCAAGCATGATGGCCGAATACGCAATGGCAAATGGCTTTAAAAACTCGGAAGGCTGGAACTGAATACCGGCGATGTTGAGCCAGCGCGTGGCGCCACGGCTGCCGCTGCCCACCAAGAACACCAGAAGCAGTAGCCCCATCATGCCGATGAGGAAGATCCTGAGCACGTCTTCCCCAAACCAACTGTCCGGCAAGATGCGCACGATGGCAACCATAGCCAGCACGCCAACTCCGGCAAACGCGGCTTGTCGAAACAGAAAAAACGTCGCCGAGCCATTCTCGTGCAGCGCCTCGACCGAAGACGCCGAGTACACCATCAGCAGGCCAAAGCATACCAAGGTAAACAAGCAGGCCATGAATATCAAACGGGGGCGCATGATACGGGCGGGAACGCCGGCAATATAGCGTTCGCTAAACGACTGCCCGCCGCGGCTGGAACGCGGTGTGGTGCGACGTGAGGAAGCACGGTCCGAGTCGGGCCTCCTCATACCTTGTCGGGGGCTCTCCTCTCTCACCGCAACCCCTATTCCATTTGTGATTTCGCTGTAGCGGCAAGCTGAGCCACGTAGTCCTTAAACACGCGGCCGCGCTCCTCATAGCCCGAGAACTCATCGAACGAAGAGCAGGCAGGAGAAAGTAAGATCACGTCGCCACGGCTCGACAGCGAACGGGCAACGTCCACGGCATCGCGTAGGTCATCCGCCTGGGCGATATCCACATCGCCATCGACATCGGCCTCGTCCATAGCGGCGGTGAAGCGCTCGCGCGCATCGCCAAAGCAGACGACCGAGCGCACGTTATCCATGACAACGCGCGCGAAGTCCGTGAGCGGCGTGCCCTTATCGTGGCCGCCGAGCAGCAAAATCACGTCGTCATCGGGAAATGCCGTCAGTGCCTTCTCGACCGCATCGGTGTTGGTCGCCTTGGAATCGTTGACGTAGCGCACTCCGTCAATCTCGCCGCACGGCTCCACGCGGTGCTCGAGCGGCTGGAACGAGGCCAAACCGCGGCGGACACCATCGACATCGGCACCGACTGCCAGGGCAACCGTGGCAGCGCACAAGGCATTGATAACATTGTGATGGCCCGAGATCTTGAGTTCGGATGTAGCGATGAGCGGGGTCTCGACGCCCTTCAGGCGCACGATCATCTTGCCATCGCGCACAAAGGCGACATCCTCACCCTCTGGCTCGTCAAAGGCAACCTTGCAGATGCGACGACCCGGCGTGTAGATGTACTCATCGAACTCGTGAATGCCGGCGTCTTCGACGTCGACAACCACCAGATCGTCATCGACCATATTGTCAAACAGTTTGATCTTGGCAAGCGCATAGTTCTTATGACTCTTATGCCAGCCCAAGTGGTCGGGAGTGATGTTGAGCAGCACCGCCACGCGGGGGTGGAGCTCGGTTGTCGTAGCAATCTGATAGCTCGAGAGCTCAGCCACAAACCACTCGTTGTGGGCTCGGCCGTCAATCTCGTTGACCGGCGGCTCGCCGATGTTGCCGACAGCAACGCTGGCCTCGCCGGCAGACTTAAGCAGATAATCAGTCAGCGACGTGGTGGTCGTCTTGCCGTTGGTGCCCGTGATGGCAATCCAGTTATCGGGCGACAGGCGATAGGCAAACTCGGGCTCACCCATAATCTGGGCGGCATGCTCGCGCCCGGCCTTAAAGAAGCCCGAGAACTCCGAGATGCCCGGGCACGTCACGCATACGTCATAGGCGCCCTCGACCTGTTCGGTCCCATAGACAAACGACGCACCAGCAGCCTCGAGCGCACGCGTGGCGTCATTGGGCTCAGAGGTGCCACCGCCATACACGGTAACGGCACTTACGCGCTCGGGATGTGCCAGCGCCCAGCGGGCGACATCGAGACCGGATTTGCCCTGACCCAAAACGAGCAGGCTAAAGACATCAGCAAGAGACATGAAAGACCACTATCCCAACTGGAAGAACAGAGCAAGGCCAACGGCACCAAAGGCAGCAGCGATAATCCAAAAACGGATGACGACCTTGGTCTCGGCCCAGCCCTTCTTTTCGAAATGATGATGGATGGGCGCCATAAGGAAGACGCGCTTGTGCGTAAAGTGGAAGTAGACAACCTGAATCATGACCGACAGGGTCTCAACGATAAACAGGCCGCCGATGATAAGGGAGACGACCTCGGTGTTGGTCATGATGGACGTGCAGGCAAACGCGGCGCCCAGGGCAAGCGAGCCGGTATCGCCCATAAAGATGCTCGCCGGATAGCAGTTGAACCACAGAAAGCCCAAGCAGGCACCGGCACACGCGGTGCAGAAGATGGACAGGTTCACGTCTCCGTGCAAAAACGCCATGGCAGCCATGGCGAGCATGGCAATCATGGAGGTGCCGCCAGCAAGACCGTCAAGGCCATCGGTCAGGTTCACGGCATTAGAAAGACCGGCGATCATCAGCCAGCAAAAGACAATGTAGAGCCACGGGAACGAAAGGCCGCAGATGGTGGTCGAAAGCACGCCAAGGTCAATCGTCAGGCCGCCGGGAAAACGAATCTCGGGGGCGACGCCACACCAGTTAACGGCAAGTACCGTAAAGGTGACACAGATAATGGTTAGGCCGATCATCTTGGCATGAGGCGTCAGACCGAGCGAGCGCCCATGCGTAACGGAGGTCAGGTCGTCGATCAGGCCCAGCACGCCGGTCGCCAGCGTGGCGAGCAGCACGAGCACGAGCTCGGTGGTGAGCTTGCCCATCAGCAGGCAGGTCAGCGAAATCGCAACAAGGATGATGACGCCGCCCATGGTCGGCGTACCCTGTTTAATCAAATGACGCTTGGGGCCGTCGGCTCGGACCTGTTGGCCGATACCCTCGACCTTCAGCAGCTTGATCCACCACGGCATGAGCAGCAGCGCAATGGCAGCGGCGATGCCAAGCCCCAAAAAAGCCTGATACGTTGGATACGAGGGATTGCCGAACATGGGCTAGCACACACCTTCCACAAAGCGGTCGAGCTCAACAAAGCGGGAACCCTTGACCAGTACAACATCATGTTTTTCAAGCGCGCCGCCCATGCGGTCGAGCACCTGCTGATAATCGGAGAACACCTGGATGCGGTCCTCGTCCATGCCCATCATGCGCGCGGCATCGGCCATAAGCTGGGCCAGCTCACCACCCACGCACGCCAGCATGTCGAGTTTCTTGGCGGCGGCATAGGCGCCCACGAGCTCATGCATGCGAGGAGCCTCATCGCCCATCTCGCCCATCTCGCCCAGGATCGCCATGCGAGACCCCGTGCACGAAAGCGAGCACAGTAGATCGAGGCCAGCAGCCATCGATTCGGCACTGGCGTTATAGGAGTCATCGATGACGCGGGCACCACTCTTGGCGCGCTTGATCTCCTGGCGGTGACCGGTGATCGTGAGGCCCCTAAAGGCAGCATCGATCTGCTCGGGCGTCACGCCCAGGCGATAGGCAACCGCGGCGGCCTTAACGGCATTTGGAACGGACTGCACGCCGGGGATGGCAAGCATGGTATCGATCGTCTCACCCTGGCCAAAATCGAGCGTAAAGACCGGACGGCCCTCGTCATCAACACGAATGTCGCGGGCGCGGACCTCATCATCGTCCGAGACGCCGGCCAGCATCACATCGATACCAGCAGGCTGGGCGAACGTATCGCGAATGAACGGCGTAAAGTCGTCCTCGCCGCCCAAAACCAGCAGCGGCAAGAAGTCGCCAGCGGCGCACATACCCTGGACAATCTCGGCCTTAGCGCGGGCGATGTTCTCGCGGCTACCCAAAATGCCGATATGAGAGGTGCCAATCTTGCTCACGATGGCAAGGTTGGGATTGGCGGACTGGGACAGGCGCTCGATCTCGTGGAAATGGTTCATGCCCATCTCGAGCACCAGGACCTCGGTATCGGCCGGAGCGGAAAGCACCGTGAGCGGCATGCCGATCAGGTTATTGAAATTGCCCTTGGTGGCCCAGACACGATAGCGCTTGGCGAGCACGGCGGCGAGCACGTCCTTGGTCGTCGTCTTGCCGATGGAACCGGTAATACCAACGACCAGGCAGCCGAGCTCCAGACGGTACGTGTGCGCCAAACGCAGCAGAAAGTCCTCGGGATCATCGGTCAGCAGGATGGCACAGCCCTTGTCCTGCGCCAGCGAGACCAGCTCGGCCTCGGGCTCACGCGTCATTACGACGGCGCCGGCACCCGACTGGACGGCATGGGAAGCAAAATCATTGCCGTCGACGTTTTCACCGGGAAAGGCGACGAAAATCGTCCCTTCCTCGACCTGGCGCGAGTCGATAACGCACCCGCGGCATGCCCGATCGGCTTCTCCCGTCACGGTTCGGGCCCCTGTTGCGGCCACGAGGTTGTTGACGGCGATCTCTATCATTGCAGCTCCCCTGTAAACCTAATAATGCTATCGGCGTATTGTATCCCAGCGCCGCGCATGCGTGGTGCAGGGCATGTGAACACCCTCATATGGGACAACAAACCACGCCCCAAAGATTGTAACCCCCTACTTCGTGTGCGGGACACCCAGCACGTCGAGCGCGTTGGCCATAATGGACTGGAACGGCACCGCAGCGGCATCCGAGCCGCTCGGCGTTCCGTCGAGCGTGATATAGCACAGCACCTTGGGCGATTGTGCCGGTGCAAAGCCCATAAAGGACGACATGTAGTTCTCCTTGAGGTAGCCGCCGTTCTCGTCGGCACGTTCGGCCGTACCGGTCTTACCCGCCACGTCATAGCCGTCAACCGCGCCGCCAACGCCCGTTCCCTCGGACACGACCGTCTGCATGCACGATGTCACCTGGGATGCGGCGTCCTCCGAAATCGCGCGCTCGCCTTCGCCCCAGTCCTTCTCGTCGCCCTTGCTGGACTTAAAGAAGTGCGGGGTCATCATCACGCCGCCGTTGGCGATACCGCCCACGGCACGTGCGATCTCAATCGGCGAGACGGACAGCGCCTGTCCAAAGCTCATCGAGCCCAGCGTGGCGCCGTCATACTGGTCACGCTCCTTGACGATGCCCAGGCTCTCGCCCGGAAAATCGACACCAGAGCTGTGACCGATGCCCCACTTGTCCACATAGGCGGCAAAGTCGTCGGCACCGATCTTGCGCCCCACCAGGACAAAGCCCACGTTGGACGAACGGCGCATCATCTCGCGCACATCCATGGTCATGGCGTAGTCGCGCTTGTCGGCATCGGTGACGGTATCGTCGCCCACCTTGATGCTCGCCGGCACCTCAAACGACGTACTCGATCGCACGACGCCCAAGTCGAAGCCGGCGCCCGCCACGAGCGTCTTAAAGACCGAGCCGGGCTCGTAGGCGTCGGTGACCAGGCGCAGATTCATATCCTCGGTCTTGGCGTTCTCCAGATCGGTCTGGTCGTAGGTCGGGTACGAGCAGGCTGCGAGAATTTCACCGGTCGTGGGGTCGGTGACCAAAGCCGAGCCGTTCTTGGCCTTTGTCTTCTCGACAGCCTCTGTCAGAGCATCCTCAGCCGCACGCTGGATATTGACGTCGAGCGTCGTCACGATATCAACGCCGTCGACCGCAGCCACCTTTTTATAGGCACCGCCCGCGATATAGCTGCCGTCCCTCGCGCGCTCGCGTACGAGGGAACCGTTCGTGCCGGTCAGAAGCTTGTTGTATTGCTTTTCGAGACCCGTCAAGCCGTCGTTGTCTACATTCACTACACCCAGCACCTGCGATGCCAGATTGCCGTATGGATATACGCGCTTCATAGCCTGCTCAAAAAGCACGCCGGGCAGGTTCTTCTTCTCCAGCACCGCAGCGTCGTCTTCGTCCATTTGGCGCTTGATATACACCCAGGTGCCATCGGACTCGACGAGCTTGCGGCAGGTCTTTTTATCGATTCCAGTTGCCTTGACCAGCGCCGACACCGTCTTGTCAACATCCTCGACAAGCTGCGGGTTCACGGCGATGTTGCGACATTCGACCGACGACGCCAGCACGTTGCCGTTGCGGTCGTAGATGGTGCCGCGTTTGGCATAGAGGGTCTGCGCAAGCAGGCGGCGCGCATCGGCACGCTCGCGCAGTTTATCGGCTTCGACAATTTGATAGTCGGCAAGGCGAAAGACGCCCAAGCCCAAGCCAAGCCCGATGAAGCCCATGACGGCTTTGCGGCGAGGCAGAGGCGCGCCTGTGAGCCATTCGGTCGACGAACTCTTGCGCGACCTGGTGTTATGCACTTGAGGGCCGCCCGAGCCGCGAAGTCGCGACGCCGGGTCGTTGCCACGGGACCGCCCGGCGTTGTAAGATTGCCGACCCGTTCCTTGATAACCAGAACGTCCCCGCGACGAGGGACGTCCAGAACCGCGGCCCCCATCGGAACCGCGGCGATAGTCATTTGTCATACTCAGCTACCGTCTTGCTACTGAGCGGTCGCGGTCGCGTTGGCGCCCGCGGCTGCATCCTGCGAAAAGTCAAGTGTAACGCTCTCGCTGGGCTCCACCATGCCATAAGCGCCCGCAAGGTCGCGAATGCGCGTGTCGGCACCATAGACCGAATGCATGACCTCCAGATCGGAGCTCTCATCGGTCGCCTTCTCGAGCGTGTTGGTAAGCGCGGCGTTGCTGTTGAGCACCTGGGCCGTAACGCCGGCGAGCGCCACACGGGCGACACCGATCGTCATGAAGATGGCCGCAATGATGCAAAACGTTTTAAGAACGCTCATGAAAACCGGGCTTACCGCCTGGTTTGCCTGACGGCCCGCGCCCGTGTAGACATCAAAGCGCGGCGTGCGCTGCTCGCGGGGAGCAACGGGAGCCTGCGGTGCCTCACGATAGGCGGGCATGGCGTTCATATCATAGGCGAGTGCTGCGTTTGAGGTGTTGTAGCCCATGATATGCCGCCTCCCATCCCGAGTACGTTGGTAGTGTGTTTAAGCTTCGTTTGTGGTACGAGCGGGAGGTCCAATATCGCGCGGTCGCGTCTACAGACGCTGCGCCACGCGGATCTTGGCTGATCTCGCCCGAGGGTTGCGCGCAACCTCATTGGGTTGGGCAACCAGGGGTTTGCGGGTGATGACCTTGAGTATCGGCACGTTGCCGCACACGCACACCGGAATCTCCGGCGGACACGTGCACCCCTGGCTCATCTCCTTAAAGTGGTTCTTTACGATACGGTCCTCGAGCGAGTGATACGAGATGACGCAGATACGTCCGCCCGGGTTGAGCCACCTGGTGGCGGCATCAAGCCCTCGTTCGAGCACATCGAGCTCGTGATTGACCTCGATGCGAATGGCCTGGAAACTTTTCTTGGCCGGGTGTCCGCCATGCCGACGAGCGGCAGCCGGGATACCCGCCTTGATGATCTCGACAAATTGGCCGGTGGTTTCGATCGGTTCTTGCTCGCGGCGGCGCACGATCTCGCGCGCGATCTGCGAGGCAAACTTCTCTTCGCCGTAGACGCGTAGAATCCGGGCGAGGTCGTGTTCGTTATAGGTGTTGATGACCTCAGCTGCGTTTAAGGTGTTGTTACCCGGATCCATCCGCATGTCCAATGGGGCGTCCTCGTTGTACGAAAAGCCCCTGCCAGGGATATCGAGTTGCGGCGACGAAACGCCCAAGTCGAACAGGAAACCATCGACCCCGGGCACCTCGGCCGAGCAAAGCAGCTCGTCCAAGTCGCCGAAGTTGCCCTTCAGCAGCTGGTGCGGAACTCCGGGAACCTCGCGGTCCAGACGGGCGCCAGCGGCCTCGAGGGCCATGTCGTCCTGATCGACGCCGAGCAAAAGGCCGGTCTCCCCCACCTGCGCGGCCATCTTTACCGAATGGCCGGCACCGCCAAGGGTGCAGTCGCAGACGACGGAGCCGCTCTTTAGCTGCAGCGACTCAAGCACTTCGCCGAGCATGACAGGTTCATGCCGATATTCTTGTGTCAAGATCCCACGCTCCATCCGTTACTCGTGCCTTGCCCTTACGAGAAGAAGAGGTCCAGCAGGGCCTCGTCGTCATCGTCCTCATCGGCCGTAGCGCGGTCCCAAACCTCAAGGTGGTCGTAGTTGCCCACAACCGTGACCTCGCGGTCGAGGTTCGCCTGCTTGCGGAGAGACTCAGAAAGACCGATACGACCCGCGCTGTCCACGTCCATCGACGTGGTGCGCTTGTTGATCGCCCTCATGAGCTTCTGGTCGTTGATGTCACGCGGGTTAAAACCCTCGTGGCCCTCACGACCCGCGAAGAGTCCTTCGACCCACTTATCGAAGGCCTCGGCAGAGAACACGTACAGAGCATCGACATCCAGGGCTTTGAACACGCGAACGTGCTCTCCAAGCTCCTCGCGAAGGGGTGCAGGCAGGGATAGACGACCTTTTGCATCGAGATTGCGCTCGTATGCACCCGTCATTCCCATGTGCGCCCTCCCCTCGGTTACTCAGATGGCACGTACGCGGGGAACCACCCCGCCTGTCGACGTCATCAATAATA
>WGSQ01000080.1 GCA_014871605.1 Collinsella sp.
CCAAATGTCGTGCCGTCGACAAACGTCAAAGAAAGACCGCTCAGCTCCTCGTCGGCATCGGCCTGAACTTCCCAGGTAATGCGCGTCTCGGTGCCGCCGACCACATCGCTGCCCGAACCGGTGTTGGGTCGGGCGGTAATCTTTGCGGTCTCAAGCGCCTGGGCGGTCGTGGGCGCATATGCCCCCGCGCACACCAGCGCGAGCGCCACGGCCATGACGCAGACTAGCTTTTGGAGCAAGGCGGGCAGTGGAAAACGCTGCTCCGCGGCCCCTTTGTTCAGTCGAGACAAGGTGGCTCCTATCGTAGAAGTTGCCGGCAAAACGAGACGGAAACGCTCTCCGTCAAGAGAAGCGCAAAGGCCCTCTCCGCAAAACGGAAAGGGCCCGCGCGCAATCAAGTAGTTATTTTACTTGATGTTGTACTTAGCCATGAGGGCGTCAACGGTACCGTCATCAGTCAGGTCCTTGATGGCCTGGTTGATGTCGTCCTTGAGCTTGGTGTTGCCCTGGTTGATGGCAATGGCGTACTCCTCGCCGGTGCTAATCTGCTTGATGGTCTGGCAGGTGTTGAACTGCTCGGCGGTCAGCTGGCTGGCAACGGAGCGGTTGGTGACTACAGCGTCGCCCTTATCGGACTGCAGAGCGCTAAAGCACTCGGTAGCGTCCTTGTAGGGGACAATCTTGGCCTTGGGGAAGTTCTCCTGGGCAAAGGCCTCGGCGGTCGAGCCAGACTGGACGATGATGGTAGCGTCAGCGTTGTTGAGCTTCTCGCTGTAGTTGTCGGCCGTGATGTCGGTGTTATCGACCTTGGTCACAATAGCCTGATCGTCCATGTAGTAGGAATCAGAGAAAGTGACTTCCTTCTCACGCTCGGGCGTGTCGGTGATAGCCGCAATGGAAACGTCATACTTGGCGCCCGAAGCGACACCCGGAACCAGCGTGTCAAAGTCATTGTTGATATACTCGACATCCAGGCCCAGCTTGTCGCCGATGGCCTTGATGAGCTCAAGGTCAAAGCCCTGATAATCGCCGTTGTCATCCTTGTACTCAAACGGAGCGTACTCGGCAGAGGTGCCGACGGTCAGCGTACCATCCTTGACGAGCGCGTACTCCTTGGAGCCGTCGACCTTCTCGACCTTAGCGTCGTCAGAGCTGCTGGAACCGGCATCAGAACCAGAGGTGGCGTTGGACGAGCCGCAGCCCGTCAGTGCGAGGGCGAGCGCCATGGCACCCGTGGCGGCAAATGCGCCAAGCTTCTTGAGCTTCATAATCAGTCTCCTTCCGGTGACCTCGTTTGATTCAGAGGCCTGCAAAAACTGTTGGCTATTATGCACCTGGAATTACGAATCTGCAATGAGAAAACTGATTGAAACAAACCCATAACGTGAATGGAATACTCTACTTTGTGACAGTCATTACTGCTGCAATGACCTTAATAATCTAATTTCAGCTGCATAACCTGCAAGTTCGTTCGGAGTCTCCAAAATAAACGGCAGCGAACGCAAACGGCCATTCGATACAATATTCTGCATAACCTGCATACCGCCACCAAATTCCTCGCTGCCAAGGTATCCCTTGCCGATGCACTCGTGACGATCTTTATGGGCGCCACAAGGGTTCTTCGAATCGTTGATGTGTACGGCATGCAAGCGATCGATACCCACCACGCGGTCGAACTCGTCGAGTACGCCGTCCAGATCATGGATGATGTCGTAGCCGGCATCGCTCACATGGCAGGTGTCCAAACAAACGCCCAGCTTATCGGACAGCTCTGGGCACTTGGCGGCAACGCCCTCGATAATGCACGCCAGTTCTTCAAAGCTACGGCCCACCTCGGTGCCCTTGCCTGCCATGGTCTCAAGCAATACCGTCGTCTGCTGTCCCTCAAACATCACCTGGCACAGCGTGTCGACAATCATCTGAATGCCGACGTCTGCCCCCTGTCCCACATGCGCACCGGGATGAAAATTGTAGTAGTTGCCGGGCAGCGCTTCCATGCGCTGCAGATCCTCGGCCATGGCCTCCAGGGCAAACTCGCGCGCCCGCTCCTTAGCGGAGCAGGGGTTATAGGTATACGGGGCATGAGCCACGAGCGGGCCAAAGTCGTTTTGCTCCATAAGCTCGCGCAGGGCCGCCACGTCATCCATGTCAAGGTCTTTTGCCTTGCCACCGCGCGGGTTGCGCGTAAAGAACGCAAAGGTATTGGCGCCAATGGACAACGCCGTCTCCCCCATCGCCCGATAGCCCTTCGTCGTCGAAAGATGACATCCGATTGTCAGCATCTCCAGCTCCCCCTCATCAGTTGCGGTGAAATACGGTCTATTGGTGCCCTATTTTGGCGCAAACAGACCGTATTCCACCGCAAGTTATAAAAGGGGCATCAAGAGCAAAGGCCTCCAGGCATTCCAAGCGCTGGCGCCATGCCCCCACGCCCTAAAGTTTCAAGCGAATCGCATCGATGATGTGCGCACAGCGCTGTGTGGCGGCTAGGCACATGATGGGGCTTTCGAGTTTCCCCGCCTGAATGAGCTGCGTCGCATGCGACGCCTCACCGTAAAAATCATCGACTTCAAATGGTGCATCGATTTCGAGTACTCGACCGTCGGAATACTTCACATGAGCGAGCTCGGGGCGATGGAGCCGCTCGATTTCCAACGAGCCCCGCTCACAGGCAATCGTTAAGCGGCTTTCATATGTTGCTTCGCCGTCGCACACCATATGAATGGGTATACCGCCGACGCTCATATGGATCTCGTCGGCCCAATCGACGCGACCGCCCGATACGTCACGCCAGCGAACTTCACGGGACGAAACCTCGCAAGCGCCCGCGAGCAAATCCTCAAACCAACCGACCGCATAGCAGCCCATGTCATATAGACAGCCGCCCTGCAACGGATCAAGCAGATAGCCCGAAGGAGACTCGCCGTAATCGAGCTTTTGCACGCTTTCAATCGAGACAATACGGCCAAGCTCACCCGACGCAAACAAGTCCTTCACGCGAGTGCGCATCGGGCAAAACCGATTCTTCATCGCCTCCATAAACAGCACGCCGCACTCGCGAGAGGTGGAGGCAATCGAGAGAGCCTCTTCCTCACTCAAAACGGCCGGCTTTTCGCACAGCACGGCCTTTCCGGCACGCAGCGCGCGACAGGCCCAACGCGTATGCATGCCATGCGGAAGAGCCAAGTAGATTGCGTCGACATCGGGGTCGGCAATCAGCGCGTCATAAGCCGCATCGCCGTTATCGTCGACCGAGGCATGGCCATGGGCAGCATCGATCGAAAACGCTTGGCAAAATTCCTCGACATGTGCAGGAGTGCGGCCGGCCGCAGCCACCAGCCGTGCCCCGTCGACCTTCTTGAGCGACGAAGCAAATCGATGAGAGATGTGCCCAGCGCCCAAAATGCCCCAACGGACCTCACGCGAATCATTGCGTAAGCCTCGGTCACCCACGATAGCCTCCCATCAGTTGCGGCAAAAAAGTTCCTGCTATCGCCCTATTCTGCCGCAAACAGGGACTATTCCATCACAAGATATAAAAGGGTCATGAGGAGCGAGTTTTGCCGAAGGCCTTAAGCACTGCCGTCACGGGGCCAGGCTGGAAACGTCGGCGCACGTCATCGAGACGCTCGGGGATATCGATATGCTGTGGGCAGTGGCGCGCGCATTTGCCGCACTTGACGCAATTGCTCACCAGCTTGGCCTCGCTTGTGCGCACCGCGCTCGCCGTAAAGTACTGCGATAGACCCGTAAACCAGCTGTGCGCATAGCTTGCGTTGTAGGCGGCAAAACATCCAGGGATATTGATGCCTTTAGGGCACGGCATGCAATAGCCGCATCCCGTGCAGGGCACGCGATTCGATTTTTCAAACTCATCCAGCACGTGCGCGATCGTGTCGAGCTGGTTGGCAGTCATCGAATCCGGCAGGGCCCGATCGGCCAACACCGCGTTCTCATCCACCTGCGCGATATCGGTCATACCCGAAAGCAGCATCGTCACCTGAGGATGATTCCAGACCCACGAAAGACCCCAGGCGGCAGGAGTGCGCAAATGCGGGTCACGGGCACTATCGAGCACAGCGCGGGCCCGTGGCGGCAGCTTGCCCGCTAAACGCCCGCCCAGCAGTGGCTCCATCACAAACACCGCGAGGCCTCGCTCGGCGGCGGCCATGAGCCCCGCTGTTCCCGCCTGATATCGCTCTCCAGCGTAATTGTACTGGATCTGGCAAAAGTCCCACTCATATGCATCGAGCATCGTCAGGAAATCCGCCGCGCTGCCGTGGTACGAAAAACCAATCTGGCGAATGCGCCCCGCCGCCTTTTGACGCGCGATCCAGTCCTCGATGCCCAACGCCACCACACGTTCCCACTGGGCGGGCGAGGTAATGTTGTGCATGAGGTAATAGTCGATATGGTCGGTCCGCAGGCGGCGCAGTTGCTCGTCGAAGAACCGGTCGAAATCCTCCGCGCATTTGCACGAAGCATGCGGCAGCTTGGTTGCGAGCAAAACCTGGTCGCGCAAGCCCAGGCGCTCAAGCGACGCACCCACACAAGCCTCGTTGCCGGGATAGAGATAGGCCGTGTCCAGGTAGTTAATCCCCTGCTCCACCGCACGGGAGATGATGGCGTCGGCAGTCTTCGCATCCGGGCGTCCCGGCGCACCGGGAAACCTCATGCAGCCCAGCCCCAACGCCGAGATACGGTTGCCGCTTTTGGGGTCAACGCGATATTGCACGGCCCCTCCCCTCCCATCGAAGCCCTGACAAGGCGAAACAAACCCGTCACGTCATCGAAACACATCGGAATCGCAATTGAGAACGTATCGTAACGCAGCAGAAATCAGGCCGTCACGGCACCGCTTTAACATCAGCAAAAAGCCCGATGAAAGGAGCCGGGCATGACCACGCGCATGTCTTTGCGGTCTGCCCTGCAGCGTAGCGTCCAGGCAAACGTTTCTTTTTTATAACAGCCGCCCCGCGCACCCACCAATCACCCTGGCAGCATACAATCCATCAGGCGCCCCTTACGCGGGCGCCTTTTACATGGGGAGATGATTCACATGCAGATCAACAAGGTCGCTTTTATCGGCAAGGGCGGCGTCGGCCTGCTCTACGGCAGCATGATTGCCAAGGCCCTCGGCAATGACGCCGTCGAATACGTTATGGATGACACCCGTTTTGAGCGTCACGCGGGCGATGCGCTCACTGTCAACGGCAAGCCCTGCGATCTCACGTCCGTCCGCGCCAGCGAGGCGACACCCGCCGATCTGGTCATCCTGACAGTCAAGACCACCGGTCTCGACCAAGCACTCAAGACTATGGAGCGCGTCGTGGGACCCAACACGCTCATCGCCTCGCTATGCAACGGCATTACGAGCGAGCAAAAGATTGCCGAACGCTTTGGCTGGGAGCATACCGTTCTTGGTATCTGCCAGGGCATGGACGCCGTGTTCCTCAACGGCGCGCTCACCTTTACCAATGCGGGCGAGATTCGCTTTGGCGCGGCAGCGGGCACCGACCCCGCGACTGTCGCCGCTATCGACGAGCTCTATACGCGCTGCGGCATCGCCCATACCGTCGAGGACGACATCGCCCACCGCATGTGGGCCAAACTCATGCTCAACGACGGCATCAACCAGACCTGCATGGCCTACGGCGGGACCTACGGAAGCGCCACGGAGCCGGGCTCCGAGCAGCGTCGCTGCTTTGTTTCCGCCATGCGCGAAACGCTTGCGGTCGCCAACGCCGAGGGCGTTGAGCTGACCGAGACAGACCTGACGCAAATGGTGCACCTCATCGAGGGAATCGACCCCGCCGGTATGCCCTCGATGGCTCAAGACCGCATCGCAAGGCGCAAAACCGAGGTTGATGAGTTCGCGGGCACCATCTGCCGCCTCGCAGCCAAACACGATATCCAGGCACCGCAAAACGAGTGGCTCTATCGGCGCATCCGCGATATCGAGAAAAGCTGGTAGCGTCAACGCGCCGCATTCAACAGCCTTAACAGCAAAACCGCCGCAAGGAGCACTCCCCTTACGGCGGCTTTCATCTTCGTCTATGACCGGCGGTCAATCTCACAACAGCTAGCGTTGCGACTCCGGAACCTCGTCCTCATCGTCGCGACAAAGGACAACACCGGCGCTTCCCAGCAGCGTGGCCGCGATCAGCACGCCGACCACGATAGGAGCAGCCCCGCATGTCCCCTGCATGCCCGCGACGAGCGCGGCCGTGGGACCAAGGCAGCCAAGCATCAACGCGACGGCGGCAACGGTAATATCTCGAGCATTCACAAGACCACTTCCTCCAAGAGAAAGACCTTATTTCTCAAGAACCAGTGTGCCCCGCATCCATACGCCCAGCGTACCGCCACGGTAAGGGCTCTGTTAACTCAAACGCATACATAGAACGGACGTCCTTACGTTGCCCTAAAGCTCGGTAAAGACGCCCGTCCGCCAAATATCCGTGATGCAGAAAAATTACCAACCGGTGTAGTAGTCGGTGGTTCCGGCAGCGCAGCCGGAGTCATAGACCTTGCAATCACCCTTGGAGCCCGTAAAGGTCGAGCCCTGGGCCATATCGCCCGCGGCGACAACGTAATAGCCGTCGGAATCGCGCCAGAAGCCCTCAGAATCCTGAGTCCATTCGCCCGTGCGATAGTGATAAAGCACATTGCTGCTGTAATAGGTCTCGCGGCGCCCGTTGTAGTTATTGACACCCGCAGAGCGCGTCAGGCCCGATCCGTTCGCGTAGGACGCGGCAGACGCGTAGGACGGAGTGTAACCGGCGTTGTAGTGCGAAGCCCGGGCGACCTCGGCAGCCTCCGCCTCGGCGGCAGCCTCGAGCGCTTCGCGCTTGGCATCCTCAAGCGCAGTGCGCAGCTCATCGAGCTCGGTCGACTTGGCGTCGACCTCCCCCATCGTCAACAGGCTACCCGCGCCGTCGATACAACCCTGCAGCACAGCGCGCTCGTCATCCGTGGCATAGTCACCGTACATGTTCATGATAATCTGAGCGCGCATCTCCAGGGAATCGCGCTTGGCCTCCATCGAGGCGTTCCACTCCTGCATGGAACCATAACCATCGCCGCGATAGTCAACGGGCTGTACCAGCGTCGTCTCGGACGGCGTAGATCCAACCGTATCGGACAGTGTTGCGGCGTGGGCATCAGTTGCACCGGCGCCCGCCAAAAGTGCCACGGTCAGAGCGGCGGAAAGGGCGGCGGCTTTCGGTTTTCGTGAATCGATCCTCATGTAGCTGGAAACCTCCGTAGTGCGTTTTTGCTGCGTTTGAGCTGCGTGTGATTCGATCGCGCTGCATAGTACCCCGAGCAAATCGCGACCTGCGGTTTTACTCAAAAGGCGCACGTCAATTGCGTAAAACTCACATCCTCTCAACAGGAGTTTTCCACAACTCGAATGCATAAAGCGTGTCAAAAACCCTGTTTTTGCGCCCTCTCTATGCAAAAAAGACGCCTATGCAACCATTGTTCGCACAGGCGCCTTGAGCAGGCATTTTATGCAGTTATACCTATCGAGTCGCAAGGGGTCCTTGCACAAGTCGCCTTACTCGTCCAGCGCGGCGAAGGCCTGCTTCAGATCCCAAATGATATCCTCGGCGTTCTCGGTACCGATGGAAAGACGGATCGTGGAGGACGTGATGTTCTGCTCGGCGAGCTCCTCGGCAGAGAGCTGGGAGTGCGTGGTGGTAGCCGGGTGCACGACGAGCGACTTGACGTCGGCCACGTTGGCGAGCAGCGAGAACACCTGCAGATGATCAATGAACTTCCAGGCGGCCTCCTGGCCACCCTTAATCTCAAAGGTAAAGATCGAGGCACCGCCGTTGGGGAAATATTGCTTGTAGAGCTCATGGTCGGGGTGCTCAGGCAGGCTCGGGTGGTTCACCTTGGCAACATGGGTGTCACCGGTCAGGAACTCAACGACCTTCTTGGTGTTCTCGACATGACGGTCAACGCGCAGCGACAGAGTCTCTGTGCCCTGGAGCAGGACCCAGGCGTTGAACGGGCTGATGCAGGCACCCTCGTCACGCAGAAGGATAGCGCGGACATAGGTTGCGAAGGCGGCGGGACCGGCAGCCTCGGCAAACGAAACGCCGTGGTAGGAGGGGTTGGGCTCAGCGATCTGGGCGTACTTACCGCTCGCCTTCCAGTCAAAGTTACCGCCGTCGACGATCACACCGCCCAGCGAGGTGCCGTGGCCGCCGATGA
>WGSQ01000081.1 GCA_014871605.1 Collinsella sp.
CCACTCCACATCGATCATGCGCTCGGGATGTTCCATAAGACCCTTGACGTTGGGGCAGTTGGCGCGCTGCACCGAAACGCCACGGCCGCGCGTGATGAAGCCGACGATGTCATCGCCCGTCACCGGATAGCAGCAATGCGCCAGACGGACCAGCAGACCGCTGTTGCTCTCGCCCTTGACGATAATGCCGTTGCTGGCGCTCTTGCCGCGCTTTTGCGGCTTGCGGTTGGAGCCGCGGGCAGGCTGCTTGACGATCTCGGCAATGGCTTCGGTCTTGGTGAGCTGCTCCTCGGGCTTGGGGTCCAAGATTTGCTCGACCTTGTTACCCACAGCGCGCGGGGCAACCTTGCCGGCGCCGACGGCGGCAAACAGGTCCTCGAGCTGCTTGAAGTTAAACTGCTCCGCCACGGCATTGAGCGCACGCGTGGAGCGCGGCGTGGAGATGCCATACCCGCGCTTGCGCAGGTCCTTGGCCAGTATATCGCGGCCGGCAGCAGCGTCATCGTCTTTGGTCGCGGCGGCGAAGTAACGGCGGATCTTTGACTTGGCGGAAGGTGTCTTAACGATCTTGAGCCAATCACGCGACGGCTTGGAACTCTTGTTGGTCAGGATCTCGACACGGTCACCCGTCTTAATCTCGTGCGTGAGCGGAGCCACCGCACCGTTGATTTTGGCGCCGACGCAATGGTTTCCCACCTCGGTGTGAACGGCATAGGCAAAGTCGAGCGGCGTGGAGCCGGCACGAAGCGCCATGACCTCGCCTTTGGGCGTGAAGACGAAGATCTCCTGATCGAAGAGGTCGACCTTCAGCGAATGCAGGTATTCCTTGGCGTCGGTAATCTCATCAGACGCAGCCCAATCGAGTGAGTGCTTAAGCCAGTTAATCTGGTCGTCCAAACGTTGAGCGTCATTGGTCTTGGAAGCAGACGATCCGCCCGACTTCTTATAGAGCCAGTGGGCGGCAATGCCGTACTCGGCCTGCTCATGCATCTCGTAGGTTCGAATCTGAATCTCGAGCGGACGAGCCGTGGGGCCGATGACCGTCGTGTGGAGCGACTGGTAGTTATTGACCTTGGGCATGGCGATATAGTCTTTAAAGCGACCAGGCATAGGGTGCCACAGCGTATGCACCGCACCGAGCGTGGAGTAGCAATCGCGCACCGAATGGGTAATAACGCGCAGCGCCACCAGGTCGTAGATCTCGGAGAACTCCTTGCCCTTGCGCTTCATCTTTTGGTAGATGGACCAATAGTGCTTGGAGCGGCCGTTGATCTGGAAGTCCTCCAGACCAATGCGGTTGAGCTCATCGGTAAGCGTCTTGATGGTCTCGGCAAGGTAGCGCTCGCGGACCTCGCGCGACTCCGCCACCATGCGCGCGATGCGCTGGTAGGCATCGGGCTCCAGGTAGAAGAAGGACAGGTCCTCGAGCTCCCACTTAATAGAGCTCATGCCCAGGCGGTCGGCCAAGGGCGCGTACACGTCCATGGTCTCGCGAGCCTTAAACAGGCGACGATCCTCGCGCAGGGCCGCCAGCGTACGCATGTTGTGCAGACGGTCGGCAAGTTTAACGATGATGACGCGAATGTCCTTGGACATGGCAAGGAACATCTTGCGCAGCGTGAGCGCCTGCTTCTCGTCCATGCTGTCGACTTCGATGTTGGTGAGCTTGGTCACGCCATCGACGAGCTCGGCCACCGTATCGCCAAACAGGCCGGAAACATCGGCGAGCGAGGTCTCAGTATCCTCGACGGTATCGTGCAGCAGCGCGGCGCACACCACATCGCAGTCCATCTTGAGATCGGCCAAAATGATGGCAACCTCGACGGGATGGTTAATGTACATCTCGCCCGAGCGGCGCTTTTGGTTGCAGTGCTTCTCGGCGGCAAAGCAGTAGGCTTGCTCCACCTTAGAAAAGTCGTCCTCATTCATATATTTGAGGCACAGGCGCTCCAGCTTGTCGTAGCTGTCCGCCATAATCTCGGGCGGCAGCTCATCGGCATGCTTATAGTGCTCCATCTCCGAAAACGGCTGGAGGGTGGAATCATGGGCGGTACGGGCTGCGGCATCCATCGAGGTCCCCTTCCCCTAGGCCCGCGGTACGATCGGGCGGTTAACTTTGGCTAGCATATCAGAAGCGCACGAATCGAGCGCCCAGCTCCGGAAAGCCGAGAACTCCATGCGCGAGCGCAAGCCCTCCAAATAGCGAATTGACCTGCTCAATTGCACGCGGCCGGGGTTTTCGGCCATCGCGATACGACGAGTGTCGTCAAACCCCGAAACTCGACAGAAACCAAGCTCTTCGAAGATTCCCAGGCCGCTTTCCACCGAACGCTCGTCGACCGGCGTGCGGGCATCGATGGCAAGGCACATCTGCGCGATGTCGATATCGCTCGCGCTAAAGGAATCGTCCCCCGTCTTGCCGCGGTTGGAGCGCCACATGGTCTGCAGCGCGCGATAGAGCGTGACGAGCTCGTCGCGCTCGGGCGCATAGCAGTCGAGCAGGCGCTCGTTAATGCGGGCGTCGCGCGACGAATAGAGCAGATGGATCACGGCGGGCTGGCCATCGCGACCGGCGCGGCCGCTCATCTGGTTAAACTCAATGCCGCCAAACGGCATGTGATAGAGCACGACATGGCGGATATCGGGCAGGTTGACGCCCTCGCCAAAGGCAGATGTCGAGACGATGCAGCTGAGGCTTCCGTCTCGGAATGCTTCCTCCACGCGACGGCGATCAGAACGCGCAAGCCCCGCGTTATAGAACGCGATATGGGTTGCGCAATCGGGCACACGCTTGCGCAACGTCTTGGCGAGCGCCACGGACTGGTCGCGCGAATTGACGTAGATGACGGTCTTTTCCCCCGTCGCCACGATTGACACCAGGCGGTTCTCGCGGCTCGCAAGATCTCGGTCATCCTCGAGCTGCAAGTTCTCGCGCACCGTCTCGTCGACCACCGTGCGGGTAATCGGTAGTACGCGGGCGAGCTCGGCCACAACCGGAGCCGTTGCGGTGGCCGTCGCAGCCATAACGACCGGGTCGCCCAAGGCTTTGAGGATATCGGGCATGTCGAGATAGGCGCTGCGGTCGCCGCCCTTGGCAAGACCGGCATGATGCGCCTCATCGATAACGACAAAACCGATGCGCCCCGAACGCGCAAAGCGGTCGCGGTGAATGGACAGGAACTCGGGCGTCGTGAGCACGATGCCGGTGCGGCCCGAAGCCAAGCCGGCAAACACGTCATCGCGCGCCGCCTCCACGGTCTCGCCGGTCAGCACGCCCACGCCAATGCCGAGCGCGGCCATCGTCGATGAGAGATGATAAGCCTGGTCGGCAACGAGCGCACGCAGCGGATAGACAAAGATGCTCGCCCGCCCACGAAGGACCGCCTCGCGCGCGGCGTGCACATGGAAGATGAGCGACTTGCCGCGTCCCGTCCCCATAACGGCCAAAACGCTCTGGTGGTCGGCGAGCGCGTCGAGTGCCTCGACCTGCGCGCGATGTGGCTGGTTCGAGCCGATAAAGCTATGGATAAGCGAGCGCGTGAGCTCGGTATAGGAAAGCTGGGCGAGCGTCTCGCGCTTGCGCGACTCCAAGCGCAGGCCGGAATCCGCCGGCTGCACGCCACGACGAAGCTCGCATGCCGGATCGTCGACGCTGGGCAGCGTGGTATCGCGGACCAGAACATCCTTGACCATGAGCTTGGGCTTCACACGACCCTGCCAATGCTCGGCAACGGCCTCGAACACCAAGTCGACAGCGCTATCGCAGTTGATGAGCTTATCGATTTGCGGCACGCGGAACATAATGGCCGGCACACTCGCGGCGCCATCGGTCGCCACAAAGCGCATGTGCTCGCCGGTCTTACCCACCACGGCGCGATCACACATCGTCACGCCCTCGGCAGCCAGCAGCGGCACCTTATTACCCTGGCCAAACGGCTCAAGGCGGGAAATCTGCTCGATGGTCTCGATATTCAATTCGGAAAGTTCGACCGTGGCGGCAACCTCGTCGGTGTCCTCAAAGTCCTCGGCGGGAAGCTCGGACAACACGGCGGAAAGGCGACGGCGGAACTCGTCGAGCTTGGATGCCTCGATAGTCACACCCACCGCACCGGCATGTCCGCCGCGACGAATCATCAGGTCGGAACAGCGCTCGATGGCGTCAAACAGGTTAACTTTGCCCACCGAGCGACCAGAGCCGCGCGCGATACCGTCCTCGATCGAGAACAGCAGCGCCGGCACGTGGTAGCGGTTGGTCAGACGGCTTGCCACGATGCCCTTGACGCCCTCGTGCCAGCCTTCGCCGCCCACGACGATTGCGCGTCCGCCGTCATAGGTCTTCTCAACCTTTGCCATGGCATCGCGCGTGAGCTCCGCCTCGATCTCACGGCGCTGGCGATTGATTTCCTCGAGCTCGGCGGCAAGCGCGCTCGCTTCGATGGGGTCGCGGGCAAGCAGCAGGTCGAGCGCCAGCTTGGGATCAGCCATGCGGCCGGCAGCATTCAGACGAGGGATGAGCGAAAACGACAGGCCGTCGGCCGTAATGGTAGAAAGGTCGGCCTTGGCAAGTGCGGCAAGCGCGATATAACCGGGGCGGGCCGTCACGCGCATCTGCTGGATGCCCTCGGCGACCAGTGCGCGATTCTCGGGCGTGAGCGGCATCATGTCGGACACGGTGCCCAGCGCCGCGACCTCTATCAGCGAACGCCAATACGACGGCTTGCCCAAACGCTCGCCCAGGACCTGCACCAGTTTGAGTGCCACGCCGGCACCGGCAAGCTCGCGCGAGGGACCCTCGTCCTCGAGCTTGGGGTCGGTCAGGGGCACGCCCTGCGGCACCTGGTCGGACGGCTCGTGATGGTCCGTGACCACCAAATCGATCCCCAGACTCTCCAGATAGGAGACCTCTTCCTTGGCAGCAATACCGTTATCGACGGTCACAATCAGGTTGGGTTGAGCGAGCTCGTTGACGCGGTCGAGCGCCGCACGCGACAGGCCGTAGCCCTCGTCAAAGCGGTGCGGAATAAACGGCGTGACGTTGGCGCCAAACGAACGTAGCGCCTCGGTCAACAGACAAGTCGACGTAATGCCGTCGACGTCAAAATCGCCAAAGACGGCGATGCGCTCGTGGCTGCGAATAGCACGCTCAACGCGGTCGGCGACGACCACCATGCCCGGAATAACGAGTGGGTCCGCCCAGTCGCGATCGAGCGAAGGCGTCAAAAACAGTTGGCCTTCCTCGATGGATGTAATGCCGTGCGCAACCATAATGCGCGCCACCAGCCCGGGTATGCCCAGGCCAGCCGAAAGCTCCTTTTCGAGCTCGGGGTTTTGCTGAGCGACCGCCCAGCGATGCGTCGTCTTAAGCGATGACATAGGCGCCCACCCCCGATAGGGGCAGGTCGCCGCGATACCTCTCACGGTTCATAGCGATGAGTCCTCTGTGTATACCCGCTTCGGCAGGCAGATCTGTTGAACGGATTTATTATACCGTGCAGCGCGGACGCACAACATCCAGCACGCCGTGGTTTCGATAAACGAGGGCGGTAATAGCCTCGAAATAATCGAGCGTTTCAGCCACACGGACGCATGCGAGCGTCTAGCATATCCATTCAAAACGGATTCACGAGCAAAGGGAGTCACAAGAGCATATGAAGCAATGGGTTGGACTGGGCAAATTTCTCGCAGGACATATGCAGGTCATCGTTCCGATTTGCGTGGCGCTCGGCGTGCTCTTTCCTCAGCAGATCGGCGTTCTCAAGCCCATCGTTCCCACCCTGTTTGCCTTTATGACGTTCCAAGGCGCGCTCAGCCACCCCTTCCACCAGGTTGCCGAGGTGTTCCGCCGTCCGTTGCACCTGGTCTTGGCGCTACTCGTCTCGGCGGTGCTCATCCCTATCGCAGCCTATGCCATGGGGTCGTTGTTCTTTGGTTCCAACCCCAACCTTGTCTGCGGCATCGTGCTCGAGTACAGCGTACCCGTGGCAGTCACCGCCTTTATGTGGATTAGCATGTTCGGCGGCAACGGCCCGCTTGCGCTCACCATTATCCTGACGTCCTCGGTCATCTCGCCTGTGACGATTCCGCTTACGCTCAAGCTCCTGCTGGGCGCCACCGTCTCGATCGACGTGCCGAGCATGATGCAGAACATGGCCTTTATGATCGCCATCCCCGCTGTGCTCGGTATTGTCATCAATGAACTCACGCGCGGCTGGGGCCACGAGAAACTCTCTCCCGCGCTCTCGCCCGCCTGCAAGTTCATGATGATGGGCGTCATCGCGTCCAACTCCACCGCTATGAGCGAGTACGTGCTACACATGAACGCGGTGCGCCTGGAAGTCGCCCTCTTTATTTTGGTCTTCGCCATCAGCGGCTTTGTCGTCGGTTTTCTGGTCGCACGTGCGCTGCATCTGCCATATAGCGAGACGACTACCATGTGCTTTACCTGCGGCATGCGCAACATCTCTTCGGGTGCCGTCATCGCCACGCAGTACTTTCCGGGCGAGGTCGTGTTCCCCGTCATGTGCGGCACGCTGTTTCAGCAGGTGCTAGCCTCGATTATCGGGCATCTCTTTGAGTGCCTAACCGGCGAGGAGCGCACCAAACAGCGCAAGCGGGTCGAAGCCGGCCGCGACGCGTTGGCACGCTAGGCTGTCCGCATTACGCGGGTGTTAGTCTTGCTATACGAGCGTTTCCAGATGCGCACGCAGACGCTCAGCATCGATATCGAGCGTCGTCTCGGCATTGACTTGGGCCAAACGATAGCCGACAAAGTAGGGTGAAACCACCCAACGTGGAAGCGCCTTGGCAATGGTCCGGCCGCTCATGTGATAGAAGAACAGGTTGTACGACTCTGTACAACCGCCATGGTGCTCGTGCAAGATATAGCGCAGAGCTACCTGGATTGCATCGGCGAAGAGATCCGCCTCGGCTTGGTCTCTCGTGTCATCGCTGGCGGCGATTCCCTGCGGGGCTGAAACGTTGATCTCAAAGAACCCCATGATCGGTTCGGTTGAGATAGTGACCGAGATTCTCCCCTGTTGCCAGACATTAATGCCTTCGAAATTGGCGGAAGTCAGCGAAGCATAGCCGTCTTCCTGCTCCAAACCCACAATCTGCATGTGCGGATGAACGAGACTACCGCCCGAGAGCGGACCCTTGTTCTTGTACATGAGAACGCTGCGATACTGCTGTGAATCGATCATCTGCTGCCAGCAACCCAGGGCAAACCGCATCACATGGTAGAGTTCATCCGGCTCATAGATCACCAGGTCGGCATCGTGATCGGCCGACTCGATCAGCACGGTTTGACGGGTGGCGCGCAGGGTCTTGAACTTATTCTCGAGCCAGATGCAGTCACCGTCGCGCCGGATGATATTGGCGAGTTCCTCGGTATCGCAAAAGGGGCACGCGGTGCCGGGACGACGGTTGTCGTCGGGCTTACCGTTCGCCTGCTGAACATCGAATACCAGCGCCACGGGTTATACCTCCAGCGGCACGATCTTGGTGCCATGGAGTTCGGAGACGCCCAGTGCCGCCGCCACGGTATCGCGATTGGCCGTGGAAATGCCGCCACCGGGAAGGATGGTCAGGCGGTCGCCCGCGTACTCGATCAAGCGGACCAGGTTTTCGAAGTTGTCCTCGATCGGCGTACCGGCAGTACCACCGTGCGTCAGAATGCGCGTGATGCCGCAGTCGGCGAGCGTGTCAATGGCGTCCAGCTGAGCCTCGGGCGAGAGCTGGTCAAACGCCATGTGGAAGGTGATATCGATGGGCTCTCGCTTGCATTCCTCGGTTGCGCAGCCCACAGCCATCACGAGGGCGCCAAGCGTAAGTTCGTCGAGCGCCCATCCGCCAGCGAAGGGCTTGCAGCAGCCAAAGACCAGGCCGTCAACGCCCGCACTCACGGCAAGGCCCAGGTCCATCTCCATCATGCGCAGCTCGTCCTGGTTGTAGTGAAAGTCGCCGCCACGCGGGCGAATCATGCACATCACCCGTGCATCGTGCTCGTGAGCATAGTTGGTCGTAGCGCTGATAACGCCGGCCGAAGGCGTAGTGCCACCAACGGCAAGGTTGTCGCACAGCTCGATACGCCTTGCACCGGCATCGATAGCCGCCG
>WGSQ01000082.1 GCA_014871605.1 Collinsella sp.
GCGATGGCATCCTGCAAGTCCCAGAGCAAAAACTCAAGATCGGCGTTATTGGGGATACTGATATACGCAATGGTTTGCAGTGTTTTTGGTACGTCGCCACGCGCGATTGTCTCCATGCCATCTCCTTTCCGGCTCGTTTCCGTTTAGGTTACACCGTCTGGTGGCGCCCCGCCGCGCTATCCTAGTGCAACCCTTACGAAAGGAACTCCATGCGTCTGCCCATGAATACCTCGCTTGCCATGCTCAAGCCCTCCGGTATCCGCCGGATTAACGCGCTCGCCGCCCAGCACCCGGGGTGCATCGCGCTTGCGCTTGGCGAGCCCGATTTTCCCACGCCCGATGTGATTAGTGCCGAGGTGACCGCCGCACTGGACCGCGGTGACACGCACTATCCGTCCAACAACGGTCGCCCCGCCCTGCGTGAGGCGTTATCTGCCTACATGGGGGACGTGGGTCTTACGTTTTCGGCCGACGAGGTCATCCTAACCGACGGTGCGACCGAGGCCCTGTCGGCAGCATTCATGGCTATGCTCAACCCAGGCGACGAGGTCATTATCCCCACGCCGGCCTTTGGCCTGTACGAGAGCATCGTCGTGGCCAATCACGCCAAAGCGGTCTTTTTGGATACGGAGCCTGCGCAATTCCAGATTGATGAGGGGGCGCTTCGTGCTTGCGTGACGCCGGCGACCAAGGCCATCGTCATCTGCTCGCCCAACAATCCTACGGGCTGTATCCTCAACGCGGCTTCGCTCGACGCCGTGGCGCACGTGGCAGAACAGGCGGGCATCTACGTGGTCTGCGACGACGTATACAACCGCCTGGTTTATGTGGATGGCTACGAGCGCTTTGCCCAGCGTCACCCGGAGCTGCGCGAGCAGACGGTCGTCATCGAGAGCTTTTCCAAGCCCTGGGCCATGACCGGCTGGCGCTTGGGCTGGCTCGCGGCGGCAACCCCCGTCATCGCCGAGATCGCAAAGGCCCACCAATACTTAGTATCGAGTGCTGTCTCCTTCGAAATGGACGCCGCAGCCCGAGCCCTCACCGTCGACCCCACCCCCATGCTCGAAGTCTACCGAGCTCGTCGCGAACGCGTACTCGCAGCCTTAGACGCCATGGGCCTCGACGTAGTGGAACCAGCCGGCGCCTTCTACGCTTTCCCGAGCATCAGACAGTACGGCCTAACAAGCGAAGATTTCTGCATCAAAGCCATCAAAGAAGCTAACATAGCCCTAGTTCCGGGCGACTGTTTCGGCACCGAAGGCCACATCCGCCTAAGCTACTGCGTCTCCGACAAAAATCTGGACGAAGGTCTCCGCCGCCTGTCCACCTTCGTTTCAACCCTGTAGCCCAACGGGACCCAAAACATCAGCCCACCGACCCAAGCATTATGAGTGGGGGCGTCAGCCAACGAAAACCCGGGCTGCCCAAAGTCAACGCAGGCACGCGCCGCCGAAGGCCAGGCGCAAGGATTTCGTAGATTCCGCACGAGCCGAAGAGCACTTAATGTGCTCTTCGTGCGAGCCAGGACTTGACCGAGCGAAAACCTTGCGCCTGGCCTTCGGCGACGCGTGCCGGATGGTGGAATTGTGTGCAGCCCGGTTTTCCGTTGACCGACGCCGGGGTCCCCGCCATAATACTTTCGGTTCACGCACGAATCCGCTGCCAGAGACAGCCGGCGCAAACGGGTCTTACCCGCGAGCTTAATGGGACTTCCCGCCAGCCGAGGTGGTCGAGTAGATATGTCTTCTCGCCCCCGTCGCTCATGCAGCGCGGGGGCTTTCTTTTTGGACATGCCCCCGTCACGTCCTTGTGGCGGACCGTGCCCGGAAAGAATTCGAGGAGGTGTAATTCATGCCCCAGCAGTACAAAATCGATAAGGTTGCAGAGATCGAGTCCCGTATCGCCGAGAACGCCGGTCTGTTCGTCGTCAACTACAACGGTCTGACGGTTAAGCAGGCTCAGGAGCTGCGTCATCAGCTTCGCGAGTGCGGCGCCGAGATGAAGGTCTACAAGAACAACCTGGTCAAGATCGCTCTCAAGAACCAGGAGCAGCCCGAGCTCGACGAGATCCTCGCCGGCCCCGTCGCTTATGTGTTCTACGAGTCCGAGCCGGTCGAGGCCGCTAAGGCCCTTAAGGACTTCTCCGCCAAGTCCAAGGGCGTCCTTGAGATCAAGGGCGGTATCTCCGACGGCAAGGCCGTTTCCGCTGATGATGTTAAGGCTATCGCCGAGCTGCCCACCAAGGATCAGCTTCTCGGCCAGATCGCCGGTCTCATCTCCGGTTTCGCTCGCGACATCGCTGTCTGCGTCAACGGCGTTTCCTCTGGTCTCGCTCGTTCGATCCAGCAGGTCTCCGAGCAGAAGGCAGCCTAGTTGCTGTTTTCACCCGCGGCGGCAACGCCGCACCCCTGGCGCATTCGCGTCGTGTTTTAACTGATCTCCGTGCACAGACACGGAAACCGAAAGGACTTAGAAATGGCTAAGCTTACCACCGATGAGATCATCGATGCTCTTAAGGAAATGACCCTTCTCGAGGCTTCCGAGCTCGTCAAGGCTATCGAGGACACCTTCGGCGTTTCCGCCGCTGCTCCTGCCGCTGTTGTCGCCGCTCCCGCTGCTGGCGCTGCTGAGGCCGAGGAGAAGACCGAGTTTGACGTCGTGCTCGAGGGCTTCGGCGACAACAAGATCCAGGTCATCAAGGCCGTCCGTGAGCTCACCAACCTTGGCCTGAAGGAGGCCAAGGAGGTCGTCGAGGGCGCTCCCAAGGCTGTTCTCGAGGGTGCCAAGAAGGAGGACGCCGAGGCTGCCAAGGAGAAGCTCGAGGCTGCTGGCGCTGCTGTCACCCTCAAGTAATCAGGCTTTCTCGCCAGATTTCTTTGCAGACGGGGTTCGCATTGCGAGCCCCGTCTTTTTTGTTTTTCGGTCCCTCGACATCGGTTGCTCAAACTGCCATGTTCTGTGATTTGCGTCGTATCGGGTGCCCTGCCGTTGGGCAATAAAATTGCACCATTCGAGCAATAATTTGCGTTGACCTGCTGAAGAATTGTCTCTGCCTTGTAGCGACATATAGTTCCAGCGGTAAGATGCTTGGGTATCGCAATTTGGTCTGCGGCTGTGTGCCGCACGCATGGGGCGCTTTTGCGCCTGCGAAAGGATCTTTGAATAACATGAAGGCAATCATCCCCGCCGCCGGTCTTGGCACGCGTTTTCTGCCTGGCACCAAGTGCACGCCCAAAGAGATGCTGCCGGTGCTCGACAAGCCCGTCATTCAGTACGTCGTCGAGGAGGCGCTCGACCCCGAGGAAGTCGACGACGCCATCATCGTTACTTCTCCCGGTAAGCCCGAGCTACTGAACTACTTCCAGCCCGATCGCTCGCTCGAGAACCTGCTGCGCGAGCGCGGCAAGAACGCCTATGCCGATGCCGTCGCTCACGCTGGCGGTATGCCGGTCGACTTCCGCTATCAGTACGAGCCCAAGGGCCTCGGCCATGCTATCCGCTCTGCTGCCGACGCCGTGGCGGGGGAGAACTTCCTGGTTCTTCTGGGCGACTACGTTGTGCCTAACCGCGACATCTGCGACAAGATGCTCGCCGTTTCCAAGGAGCACGGTGGCGCTTCGATTATCGCCGTCGCTGCTTGCTCGCCCGAGGAAGTCAGCCGCTACGGCGTTATCGCCGGCGAGCGCGTCGGTTCGCTCGAGGGTGCCGAGGACGTTGCCGATGCGGAGCCGGGCGCTGTCTGGCGTATTGGCGGTCTGGTCGAGAAGCCCGCTCCCGAGGCGGCTCCGTCCAACCTGTACATCGTCGGTCGCTACCTGCTGAGCCCGCTGGTCATGGGCCTGCTGGCAGATCAGCAGGCCGGCAAGGGCGGCGAGATCCAGCTCACCGACGCCATGGCCCGTTCGCTCGACCGTGAGGCCATGTATGCCGTCGTCATCGACCCGCTGTCGGGCTACGACACCGGCACTCCCTCTGGCTGGATGGCCACCAACGCCCTCATGGCTGCAAGCGATCCCCGCTTTGCCGATGCCTTCTGGGACGCCATCGACGAGCGCGGCGGATTGATGCGCAAGTAAGCCTTCGGACATCGACATTTACGGGCGCGGACCTCGGTTCGCGCCCGTTTTTTATAAGAGCTGCGATTGCCGGCTCTCTGTTCACAGAAAATATATGAACAGATGTTCGATACACATACATCTACCTGCGTGTTTTCTGTCGAAAATCTTTGCTACTCCAAAAACTCAATCGCGTCAAGGCTTTTCTTGCCCAACGGTCGGTACCTGATAAACTATTAGGTTGCGATAACTGGTGAAGCTATGCCTCGCCAACCCACCGAGCATTTCCGTGAAGGAGGAAAAACCTGGTGACCTACGCATACACTGCCACTGAGCGCAAGCGCGTCAGCTTCGGGAAAATCCCGGAGGCCATGGAGCTCCCCAACCTTATCTCTGTTCAAAGGGAATCCTTTGAGCGTTTTAAGGACGAGGGCCTTCGTGAGGCGTTCAAGGAATCCAGCCCCATCCAGAGCCAGAACCATGTTCTCGAGGTTACCTTCGGCGAGCATCAGTTCGGCGACCCCGCGCACACCGTCGAGGAGTGCCGCGAGAAGGACATGACCTATCAGGCCCCGCTTCTGACCGACGTCCGTCTCACCAACAAGGAGACCGGCGAGATCAAGGAGCAGCTCGTCTTTATGGGCGACTTCCCCATGATGACCGATCAGGGCACCTTCATCATCAACGGTACCGAGCGTATCGTCGTCTCGCAGCTCGTGCGCTCCCCGGGTGTGTACTACAGCTCCGAGATGGATTCGGGCAAGCAGATCTACAAGGCCCAGATCATCCCGTCCCGCGGTGCCTGGCTTGAGTTTGAGGTCGACAAGCGCGACCAGCTCATGGTCTCCATCGACCGTAAGCGCAAGCAGAGCGCCACGATGTTCCTGCGCGCCCTTGGCATTGCCGTCACCAACGACGACATCATCGAGCTGCTCGGCAACTCCGATGTGATCAAGCGCACCCTGGAGCGCGACACCGCCCTCACTCGCGAGGACGCCCTCATCGAGATCTACCGTCGCCTGCGCCCGGGCGAGCCTCCCACCGTGGACGCTTCCCGCAGTCTGCTCGAGGGCCTGCTCTTTAACCCGCAGCGCTACGATCTGGCCCGCGTCGGTCGTTACAAGGTCAACAAGAAGCTCAACCTCACCACCGAGGAAGAGGTCACGGTGCTCACCGACGAGGATATCGTCGCGACGCTGCGCTACCTGCTGTCCCTCGCCGCCGGCGAGCAGGGCTTCAAGGTCGACGACATCGACCACTTTGGCAACCGCCGCATCCGCACCGTCGGCGAGCTCGTCGCCAACCAGTTCCGTATCGGCATGAGCCGTATGGAGCGCGTCGTCCGTGAGCGCATGAGCTCCCAGGACATCGACGAGATCACCCCGCAGTCGCTCATCAACATCCGTCCGATCGTGGCTTCCATCAAGGAGTTCTTCGGTTCCTCGCAGCTCTCGCAGTTCATGGACCAGGCGAACCCCCTGACCGGTCTGACCCACAAGCGCCGTCTGTCCGCACTCGGCCCTGGTGGTCTTGCCGGCCACAAGTCCGGCTCCAGCCGCCGTACCAACGTGCCGACGGCCGTCCGCGACGTCCACAACTCGCACTACAGCCGCATGTGCCCGATCGAGACCCCCGAAGGCCCCAACATCGGCCTGATCGGCTCGCTCGCCCTCTACGCCCGCGTCAACGAGTACGGCTTCATCGAGGCTCCGTTCCGTCGCGTCGAGAACGGCGTTGCCACCGACCAGATCGACTGGATGACCGCTGACGAGGAAGAGAAGCACGTCATCGCGCCGGCCAACACGCCGCTCGATCCCAAGACCAACGAGTTCATCACGACCGATGCCGAGGGCAAGATCGTTCGTCCGCACTCCGTGATCGCCCGTACCCGCGACTTCGACGGCTCCTTCGGCGCTCCCGCCGACGTGCCCGTCGAGGACGTCGACTACATGGACGTCTCGCCGCGTCAGATGCTCTCCGTCGCAGCCACGCTGATCCCGTTCCTCGAGCACGACGACGCCAAGCGTACGCTGATGGGCGCTAACATGCAGCGTCAGGCCGTGCCGCTGGTTCACCCCGCCGCTCCCTATGTCGGTACCGGCATGGAGCGCCGCGCCGCTCTGGACTCCGGCGAGGTCACCCTGGCCAAGAACGCCGGCGAGGTCATCTTTGCCGACGCCGCCAAGATTATCGTCAAGCATGCCGGCGGCATGGACGAGTACCACCTGGCCAAGTACCAGCGCTCCAACCAGTCCACCTGCATCAACCACCGTCCGCTCGTGCGCGTCGGTGACACCGTTGAGCAGGGCGAGCCTCTGGCTGACGGTCCCTCGACCGATCACGGCGAGCTCGCACTGGGCCAGAACCTCACCGTGGCATACATGCCGTGGGAAGGCTTTAACTACGAGGACGGTATCGTCGTGTCCGAGCGCCTGGTGGCCGAGGACCTGCTGACGACCATCAACATCACCCGTCACGAGATCGACGCCCGCGATACCAAGCTCGGCCCCGAGGAGATCACCCGCGAGATCCCGAACCTCTCCGAGGACATGCTTGCCAATCTCGACGAGGACGGCATCATCCGCATCGGCGCCGAGGTCGGCCCTGGCGACATCCTGGTCGGCAAGGTCACGCCTAAGGGCGAGAGCGCTCTGACCGCCGAGGAGCGCCTGCTGCGCGCCATCTTCGGTGCCAAGGCCCACGATGTCCGCGACACCTCCCTTAAGATGCCTCACGGCGCTTACGGCCGCGTCATCGACGTCGTCCGCTTTAGCCGCGAGAACGGCGACGACCTGGCCCCCGGCGTCAACGAGCAGGTGCGCGTCTACGTCGCCCAGCGTCGTAAGATCCAGCAGGGCGATAAGATCGCCGGCCGCCACGGCAACAAGGGTGTTATCTGCAACGTTCTGCCGGTCGAGGACATGCCCTACATGGCTGACGGTACCCCGATCGACGTTATCCTCAACCCGCTGGGCGTTCCTTCGCGTATGAACGTCGGCCAGCTGCTCGAGTGCCACCTTGGCTGGGCTGCTGCCTGCGGTTGGGATACCGAGCAGGCTGACTCCGACAAGTACGTCCCCGGTCCGTTCTTCACCGCCACGCCCGTCTTCGACGGCGCCAAGGAGGACGAGATCGCCGAGGTCATTCGTCGTGCCAACAAGAACATGCTCAACAAGGCTACCGCTGCCTTTGGCGATCACATGCGCCCCGAGTTCGTCACCCAGCTTGACGAGCGCGGCAAGACCCGCCTGTTCGACGGCCGCACCGGCGAGGAGTTCCGCGAGCCCATTACCGTGGGTACGTCCTACATCCTCAAGCTCGGCCACATGGTCGACGACAAGATCCACGCCCGTTCGACCGGCCCTTACAGCCTGGTTACCCAGCAGCCTCTGGGCGGCAAGGCTCAGTTCGGCGGCCAGCGCTTCGGCGAGATGGAAGTTTGGGCACTGTACGCTTACGGTGCTTCCAACGTCCTTCAGGAGATCCTGACCGTCAAGTCCGACGATACCGTGGGCCGCGTCAAGACCTACGAGTCCATCGTCAAGGGCGAGAACGTCCCGGTTCCGGGTATCCCCGAGTCCTTCAAGGTTCTCGTCAAGGAGATTCGCTCCCTCGCGCTGGACATCGAGCCCATGCACGATGCCGATGAGGACGCCTCCGCCCCTGTGACCGCCGAGGAGACCTCTGCCCTCGATGACCTGGCTGCGCTCGCCGGCGTTGACGCCGACGTCGAGGCCGAGGATGCCGAGACCGCCGAGGCACCCGAGGCTGTCGCCGCCACGACCACTGATAAGGAGTAGTTGACTGTGGCAGATTTCGAAGCTACTGATTTTGACTCGGTAAAGATCTCCCTTGCCTCCGCCGACCAGATCCGTTCCTGGTCGCACGGTGAGGTCAAGAAGCCGGAGACCATCAATTACCGTACCCTCAAGCCCGAGAAGGACGGCCTGTTCTGCGAGAAGATCTTCGGTCCCGCCAAGGAC